>NZ_JACHIA010000026.1 GCF_014202995.1 Longimicrobium terrae | reverse complement strand
AGATTGTCGCTGCAACCCACTGTGTGGAATCAGCTTGCGGCACCTTCAGCTGAAGTTTAGCCGGACACTAGTGACCCTCCCCCAGTCTTTTTTGGAGGAGGGTGGGCCGGTGGTGCCGGCCCGGGTGGGGGCCGCCCGCGATCTCCGCCCCCCACGCCTCGACCATCCGCGCCCAATCTCCTCCTCAAAAAAACGCAGATGAACTCAGCACGGGCGCAACCTTCGGCCTGGGCCCGCCGCTTGGCAAAAAAGAAAGCTCCCCGTGGACCGTGTCCCGGGGAGCTTCTCTACAGATGGTTCGGTCGATAAAAACCGCCAGCAATCCTACTCGCGCTGCGCGGGGCTCACGCTGGCCTCGATCAGGCGCCGCAGGTCGGTGCCGCGCGCCAGCAGGCTTTCCGTCATCGGCTCAATGGCGATCATCTGCCGCCGCAGAAGCTCCTCGTACGCGCGAAGCTGCCGCGCCACGGACTCCTGCCGCAGCACGCCCTGCTCCACGTTGATGAAGCGCGCCTGAATCTGCGCCAGCTCCCGGTCCAGCGACCGCAGCCGCTGCGCGTCGCCCTGCCGGCGCGCAGCCTCCACCTCGGCCGGAATGCGCTCCGCCCGCGCCGCGATGGTGCGCAGCTCCGGATCGGCCTCGTCCATTCCGTCCTTGATGGCACGCATCAGCGCGTCGCGGCGCGCGCGCAGCGCGGGATTTTCCAGCGCTGCCTCGTGCACCCGCTGCAGCCGCACGCTGATGCGCTGCAGCTCGGTGTACCACCCGCGCGCCGCGGCGCCGGCCGTGGCACCCGGCGCCGAAGGAGCGGGCACCGCGGTGGACATCGGCCGCACCTGGGCATACGCGGGAAGCGCGACAAGGCAGACGGCCAGTGCGGCCGCCCGTACGGAACCCACCACATCCACTCCGTTGCTGTTCAGCCGGACCCGTTCCGGCGGCGAGCGCCGCGAACCCTTCCCCGGGCCGCGGCGCTCGTGTACAACCCCGCAGGCCGCCGGGAGTTTCACCCCGCCGCCCGCTATCCCCGTACGGAGACCCGGCTTGGGCCCGGTCAGCGCCGTCCCGCGCCCGTGCTGTCCGGCGCGGCCGGCGGCGTGGGCTCCACCGGCGTCCCGATCACCCGCGGCTCGCGGCGCGGCTCCTCCGTCGGCGTCGGCCGCGGCTCCGGCGGAAGCGGCGTCTCCGGACGCGGCGCGGGCGGGGGCGTCTCACGCGGGCGCGGCGGCGCGGGCGTGGCGGGCAGCGGGTACGCGGGATACGTGGTCGTGGGGCGCGGTGCGGGCGCCGGCAGCTCCACGCTCCCCGGCAGCGGCGAGGTCAGCGAATCGCCGCGGCGGCGACGCTCCTCCAGCTCCGGGAAGTTGATACCGCGCTCGCGCAGGTCGCCCAGTCCCACCGTGTCGGGGTTGTAGCCCGTCGTCGAATAGTCCGAGTACGGCTCCACCGTGTAGGCGCCCATCTCTTCGTCCATCCACGCCGTGTCCATCGGCATCCCCGCGTACTGCCCGGAATCGCACATTCCCGGCGCGGGGGGCGATCCCACGAAGTACTCCGTGTAGGTGGCGCCCTTGGCGGGGCAGCCGGCCTGCACGGGAATCCCCGTCACCCGGTCCACCGTTTCCGTCGCCACCCCGCGCGGCGGCGCCCAGGCCGCGGGAACGCGGCGGGTCTGGTACACGCGGTTCATGATGCGCCCCCACACCGGCGCCGCGATGGTGCCGCCGGACGCGCCCGCGACGATGGTCTGCGGCTTGTCCATGCCGAACCACACGGCGCCCACCAGGTCCGGCGTGTACCCCACGAACCAGATGTCCGTGGCGCCGTTGGTCGTTCCCGTCTTGCCCGCCGCCGGTCCGCGGAAGCCCGCGGCGCGCACCGGCGTTCCCGTGCCCCGGTCCACCACGTCGCGCAGCATGCTGGTGAGCACGAAGGCGGTGGCGGGGTCAATGACCTGCGCCGTCCTGGGCTCCGCGCGGTACAGCACCTCGCCCGCGCTGTCCTCCACCCGCTCGATCACGTACGGCGTGGGCACCGAGCCGCCGTTGGCGAACCCCGCGTAGGCGCTCACCAGTTCGATCGGCCGCACCTCCGCCGAGCCCAGCGCCGTCGACGGGTTGTTGCCGATGGGCGTCTTGATCCCCATCTCCCGCGCCGTCTGGATCACCGCGCCCATCCCCACCTGCTGCGCCAGCTGGACCGTCACCGTGTTCTTGGAGCGGGTGAGCGCGTCGCGCACGGTGATGGGCCCGTCATAGCGGCCGGTGTAGTTCTTGGGCTGCCACGGCCGCCCGCCCGCGATCTGGATGGTGACCGGCGCGTCGTTGAAGCGCGTCGTGGGCTGCACGCTCTGCTCCAGCCCCGTCAGATAGACGAACGGCTTGAAGGCCGAGCCAGGCTGGCGCAGCCCCTGGTACACGCGGTCGAACTGGCTGTCACCGTAGTCGCGGCCGCCCACCAGCGCGCGCACCGCCCCGGTCTGCGCCTCCATCACCACGGCGAAGCCCTGCAGGTACGTGGTCACCCCGTCCTCCTGCTCCCCCTTGGCCGCGGGGTACCCGGGATGGCGGTACGCGCCGAACTTTCCATCCTCGATCGCGTCCGCCTGGCGCGCCACTTCCTCTTCCGAGGCCTTCTGCGCAACCGGGTCCAGCGTGGTGTACACCCGCAGGCCGGAGCCGCGCAACTCCGGGCCCACCAGCTCTTCCAACTCGCGCCGCACGCGCTCCTGA
Organism: Longimicrobium terrae; assembly: GCF_014202995.1. Classification (NCBI taxonomy): domain Bacteria; kingdom Pseudomonadati; phylum Gemmatimonadota; class Longimicrobiia; order Longimicrobiales; family Longimicrobiaceae; genus Longimicrobium; species Longimicrobium terrae. The sequence continues at coordinate 76,013 of NZ_JACHIA010000026.1, read as the reverse complement.
AAGTAGCTCCCCTGCTGCCCCGTGGGCTTCTTGCGCCGCGCCACCCGCACCGGGGTGTCGCGCGCCTCCTGCGCCTGTTCCGGCGTGATGTACCCCGACTTGGCCATTTCGCGCAGCACCAGGTCGCGGCGGGTGCGGGCGGCCTCGCGGTTTTCGCGCGGGTTGATGCGCGACGGCGACTGCGGCAGCCCGCCGATGAGCGCGGCCTCGGCGATGGTCAGGTCGTGCGCCGGCTTGCCGAAGTACGTCTGCGCGGCGGCGTCCACCCCGTACGCGCCCTCGCCCAGGTAGATGTGGTTCAGGTACAGCTCCATGATCTTGTCCTTGCCGAAGGCGCGCTCGATCTGCCGCGCCACCCGCACCTCCAGGATCTTTCGCCGGAACGACCGTTCCCGGTAGTTGAGCTTGTCGGGGAACAGGTTGCGGGCGAGCTGCATGGTGATGGTGCTGCCGCCCTCCTCCACCCCGCCCGCCTTGACGTTGCGGAACAGCGCGCCCATGAAGCGCTTCCAGTCCACCCCGCCGTGGCTGTAAAAACGGCGGTCCTCAACCGCGAGGACCGCCTTGGGCAGATAGTCGGGCATGGAGTCCAGCGGCACCACGTGGCGTGCGGCGCCGGCCAGCGTTCCCATGGGCTTTTCGTTCACGTCAAAGAGCTCGGTGCCCTCCGCCTGGTACTTCACCAGGTCGCTGACGGGGGCGCAGCCGCCCATGCCGCACGGCGCAAACCAGAGCCAGACGAAGGCGCCCACCCCCAGCGCGACAAGGATTCCAAAGGCCGTAAGCAGCTTGCGTCGCATGTCGATTCTGGAGATGGGGCATGGGGCGTCAGGGCTTTCGTCCGCCCTCCGCGCCCGGAGTGACATAGTCTTCCGGCCGGGGCACGCGCGGCTGGCCGGGGAACACGGGCCGTCCCGGAAGCTCGGGGGTGGGGTCCACGAAGATCATGGGCGCCGCCTCGCGCACGGGGCACCCCACCTCGGGAAGGTGGCGCGCGGAGAACAGGTCCTCCGTGCCGCCGCCGCACTCCGAGCTCAGCACCATGCGGCCGGAAAAGCGCCGCTCCACCACGTCGGAGGGGCGCGGCCAGGCCGCCGGAGGCTTCCGGTTTGCGTACGCCGTACGCATAACCCGCGCCCATACCGGCACCGCCATGGTGCCGCCCGTGGCCCCGCTCATGATGGTGTGCGGGTTGTCGAAGCCCACCCACACGCCCGCCAGCAGGTCCGGCGTGTATCCGACGAACCAGATGTCCGCCGCGTCATTCGTCGTTCCCGTCTTGCCCGCCGCGGGGACGTCGTAGCTGAGCCCCGTGGCGTCGTCGCGGGCCAGCGTTCCCGTCCCCCGGTCCACCACTTCGCGCAGCATGTCGGTCATGATCCATGCGATGCCGGGGTCCATGGCCCGGCGCGGCGGCGGCGCCGGCTCCCACAGCACCCGTCCCCGGTGGTCGTCCACGCGCTGCACGTACCGCGGCTCCACCCGCCATCCGCCGTTGCCGAACGACGAGTAGGCGCTGATCAGGTCCACGGGATACACGCCGGCGCTGCCGATGTAGACGGACGGATAGCCCGGAATGCGGCTGCGGATTCCCGTGCGCGCCACCAGGTCGCGCAGCTTGGCGATCCCCGTCTCGCGCCCCAGGCGGATGGTGGCCAGGTTGCGCGAGTTGCGCAGCGCCGACCGCAGCGACGTCCATCCGCCGTAGGTGCCGTCGTAGTTCTTGGGGGTCCACACCCCGTTGCCGTCGGCGATGCTGAGCGGCCCGTCGCTGATGCCCGACAGCGGCGAGCGGCCGTTTTCCAGCGCGGCGGCGTACACGAACGGCTTGAAGGAGGAGCCCGGCTGCCGCTGCGCCTGCGTGGCGCGGTTGAACTGCGACTGCCGGAAGTCGCGGCCGCCCACCATCGCCCGGATCAGCCCGCTGCGCGGATCCATGACGACCACGAGTCCCTGCAGATACGGCGTGTGCGTCACCGACTGCCCGGGACGCAGCCCGGCGGTGAAGCTGGCGTACGTGGGCCCGCTGAAGCCGCCGTACTCGCCCTTTTCAATGCGCTCGAGCTGGTTTTCAAGCCCCTGCTCGGCCTGGGCCTGCAGGACGGGGTCGATGCCGGTGTGAATGCGCAGGCCGCCGGTGTACAGCAGTTCGCCGAACTGGTCTTCCAGTTCGCGGCGCACCGTTTCCACGAAGTACGGGGCCTTGAAGGCGCCGCCCGGAGGCGACAGGGCCAGCGGGGTGCGCTGGCCCTCTTCCAGCTGCGCGGCGGTGATGAGACCCGCGTCGTGCATGGCCTCAAGCACGCGGTTGCGGCGGCGCTCGCTGCGTTCCGGGTGCTGGCGGGGATTGTACGCCGTGGGCGCCTGCGGAAGGCCGGCCAGGGTGGCGGCCTCCAGGTAGTTGAGCTCGCGCGCGCTCTTGCCGAAGTAGGTGCGCGCGGCCGCCTCCACCCCGTACGCGCCGGCGCCCAGGTAGATGTGGTTCAGGTACAGTTCCAGAATGCGGCGCTTGTCAAAACGGCGCTCCATCTGCATGGCCAGCTTGATTTCGGCCACCTTGCGGCGCACGCTCTTTTCATCGGCCGGCAGCTGCTGCGGGAACAGGTTGCGGGCCAGCTGCATGCTGATGGTGCTGCCGCCCGGGCCGCCCCAGCCGCGGATGACGTTGTCGCGCACGGCGGCCACCATGCGGCGCAGGTCCACGCCCTCGTGCTCAAAGAAGCGCCGGTCCTCGATCGCCACGAACGACATGTAGACGATCCTGGGCAGCGAATCGATGTCCACCAGGGTGCGGCGCTCGCGGTAGAACTGGCCCAGCACGCCGCCGCGCGCGTCCAGAACCAGGCTGGCCTGGCGCGGGGCAAAGCTGGCCACCTGTTCGGCGTTGGGGCAGGTGCCGGCGCAGGCGCGGGTCCACGCCGCGGTAATGCCGCCGGTGCCGCACGCGGCCAGCCCCAGCACGCCCAGGCCAATCACCAGCTTGCGCTCCGCGGGGTTGCGCCAGGCGCCGCGCAGGCGGGCCCAGGCGCTCATTGTCCGCTGCTTCCACAGCCCCGGGGCCGTGTACTTCTTCCACTCAGTCGCCACCGCTCGTCCACCGTGCGGGTAAGTCGTTCCGGTTCAACGCGGATATAGATTATCGGTCCGGGGCGGGGCGGGGAAGGGTGGTGTGGCCTCGGGACGTGCGGTTTGGCGGGTTTCGGGGGATGAACTGCCGTTTCGCACGGAGGTCACGGAGGATGCACGGAGGGCACGGAGGAGTTCGGCGCGGCGGCGGGCCTCGCGGCGCTTCGGTGGCTAGTAGAAGATCCGCACGATGCCGAGGTCCGACGCCCGCAGCACCACGAACGGGTTGCGGGAATGCGCGACGCCCTGGATGGTGACGCTGCCGTCCGCGTTGTTCGACACGCGGAGTTCGGACCCGCTCTCTCGTTCGGGCAGAAGGCTGACCGTGTAGTACGGACCCAGCCGCAGCACGGTCGCGGTGTAGTGGCCCTCGCGGTGCCCGGCCCAAGTGGGGTCGCCACGGCGGATTTCGGGGATGACGACGTCCAGCACGGCTTGGCAGACGGAGTCGTCGCGTACGACGTACGTCGTGTCCGCCGGGGCGAGGGGGGTGATCTCCGGCCCGCGGTTCCGGGCGGTTTCGGGATCCGCGGAAAAGGTCGCGGCGATCGCGGGGAGCTCTTCATCCGCGTCCGGCGGCGTTCGCGAGCAGCCCTGCGCCTCCGCGGCCGCCGGCGCGAGCAGAAGGAGGATCAGCGGCGCGATTCTCATCATCATGGATCGGCGGTGCGGCGGTTTGGGGTGATGGGAGAACGCGCGGCGGTTGGCTTCCTCCGTCCGGCCGATCAGGAACAGCGGGTCGAGCTTCGCCATCCCTGCGCGCCGTGCCGGATCCCCGGTCTCACGATCGCCGGAAAGGTGGTTCGGCCGCCCGGAGTGCACACCCCGCCACATCGCGCACCGTCTGCGGTTCGGCCGGATCGTCACGGACGCGCCGCAGGGTCGTGGCGATCTCGTCCTGAAAGCCGGGAGGCATGGGGGCGGTGTATGACCACGTCCCGTCATAGTCGATTGTGGGAATGCAGTACGGGCCGACCGGCCGGGCCAGGAGTTCCGAAAAGAAAGGACGCAGCCCGATGTTGTAATTCATCTGTGCCAGAGCAACCTGCATGGCGAACACGCGCGCCAGCGGCGGCGCGCCGCGGTCCGCGACCATGGCCAGGGCGGTGCGCAGGAGCAGCGGGTGCTGTACCTGCAGAAACGGGTACTGCATGATCTCCACGAGCTCCGCGCCCAAAGTACCCTGAATCTCCGGCATTTTCTGCAGGACGGAGTTGAGCGCGACCGCTCCCGCCTCACCGCACCAGTGTACCACCGGGCCCATGAAGGCGCGGGTAAAGGCTTCGGAACCGGGCGGGGCATCCAGGTCAGTGACGGCCTTCCTGCATTCCGCCGCGGACGGCAGAGGCCCCGGCATGCCCTGTGTCCATGCGCCGGCCACCGGCCATCCGAGCGCGGCGGCGAGTACGGCGGTCATGATCGTGCGCATGGGGCTGTTCATCGCGAAAAAGGGAATGTGGATGTGCGGTGGACGATCCCAGAACGCGCGACGTGCGCCGCGCGGGACGACGTGCGGCCGCATGGCGGCATCGTTCTTTGTCTCCGAATCCTGCAAGCCGTCGACGGGGCAGTGCGGGGTGGCGGGCGCGGGGATTGCGACCGGGGCGCCCCGAACCGCAACCAGGAGGACGCATGCAGGATCGTGAAAGCCAGAGCCCGGTGAACCCCGGCATCGTGGAGCAGGGGCTGGACCGGCAGGAAGAAATGAATGCCGGCGAGGTGGATACCACCGACGGCATCCGCGGCGGCCCCGTGCGCGAGCGCGAGCGTCCGGACGGCGGGCAGATCACGCAGCGCGAGGCATTCAGCGAGCCCGGGCAGACCGGCCGCGAAGGCGCCCTGAACGGCGCGCGCTCCGGAGGAATGGAGAATCGCACGGACCAGAGCGATCCCATGCCCGGCACGTCCGCCAACCCCAACCACGCCGCCTCGCGCGACAACCCGGCCCCCGGCGGCGGCCTGAGCTGATCGTCCGCTGGCGGGTGATGAACGGCGGCCCACGCACGCTTCGGCCTGCGCGGGCCGCTCCGCGCCCGCCCGAGAACGCACCAACTCGACGTGCAGACGAACCGCCTTGAGAGTGCGCCGGAAACCGTGGCTGTCATCGTCGGCAGGATGACGACGTATCAGCGGCTGTGCCGCACCCCACGCCCCACGCCCCACGGCCCCGCCCCCGCCCAGCGGCCGACGCCCCGCGGCCCACGGCCCGCGGCCATGACTCACGCCCCGCGCCCGGCGGCCCACGGCCCACGCCCACGCCCAGCGGCCGACGCCTCGCGGCCCACGGCCCACGGCCCGCGCCCATGGCTCACGCCCCCGCGCCCGACGGCCCACCGCCCACGGCCCCACGCCCATGGCGTCATCCTGAGAGAGCGTGCTCCGCCCTTTCCGCCGCGCCGAACCCTGCGCGACCGAAGGATCTACTCTCCGCCGAGCCAACGCCGCGTGACGCACGCCCGTTCTCGCGGGGAAAGCAGATCCTTCGGCGGCGCCAAATTGCGGCGCGGCAGACCTATCCACCGGCGCCTCCTCAGGATGGGCGTTGGGCGTAGCACGTGGCTGACGCCCCTTTGTCGTGAGATGGCGGTGACGAGGCTGGTGCATGAAAACGAAAAGGCAGGCGCGGCATCATTGGCCGCGCCTGCCTCCATCGACAGCACTCTTCCGGACAGCGGCGGCTCAGGCCAGGCGGCGCAGAAGATCGTTGACGTGCGCGAACCACTCGGTGGGATCCGTCTCCTCCCACAGTTCCCGCAGCTCCGAATCCGTGCGGACGCGCTCCACCGCGGCGTGCGCGCGGCCGGTGAGCTCCGGCGACGGCAGCGGGCTCGCGCCGGCGATCCAGTCCTCGATCTCACCCGGCAGATCGGCGGCGGGATGGTTGTTGAGGGCGGCCACCACCTCCGCCGCGGCGAGCGCCACGGAGGCCGCGGGCGCCTCCACCGACTCGGCCGCCGCGCCGCTCAGCGCCGCATCCAGCGCATTGGGATCCTTGGACCCCGCCAGATCCGCCAGCCAGTCCACCGCGTCGTCGTTGTCAAACACTCCGGCTCCCCACGCACCCATCCGCACCCTCACCCGTGTTGGTTTCCGTTGATGGCAATCCGTCCGCCGCCGCGTCCCGCAGGGCGAAGTGCAGACGCTGCATCAGGTACAGCATGTAGCGGTCCGGCTTCTCCGCGCGCGCGCGTCCTCCACCTTCCCCGCCACGACCGCGACCACGGCGATCGCGACCCACCACAGCGCCCACGTCTCACCCGTGAAGCACGCCAGCAGCACGCCCCCGGTCATGCCCAGCGCGAGCGCGTGGTGGTACCATCCGTAGCCGCACGTCGCGTGGACGATGCTTCCCCCGTCCGGCAGGGCGGATACCGACCCGCGCAGCTCCGGCGTGCCGCTTTCGCCGGAGGTCCAGCGCGTGACAAAGCGGATCCGGAACTCATCGCCCCTCTGCCGCATGTCCACCCGCGAGTAGCGCCGCTTCCAGTTGGGATGACCTTCATCCGGCTCGCGGACGGCGTCGGCTTCCGCCACGATCGCGCGGAGCACGGCATCAGGCGGAGCGGCGGCCGCACGCGAGGTGCGCAGCATGGCGGGATCAGACCTCCACGGGCCCGTCCAGAACCGACCGGCGCAGGCGGGTAAGGCGGGCCATGATGAAGCTGGCGATCACCTGCGCGCCGAACACCGCGCCCACGAGCACCGCCGGATCGGTGCGCAGCCCGATGTAGTACACCGCGGCCCCCGTGGCCAGGATCGATCCCGCGATGCCCAGGCCCAGCCGCCCGCGCCGGCCCGTCAGCCGGTGGACGGCCATGGGCGTCAGCAGCACGGCGGATCCAATTCCCGCCACCACCAGCCGCATGTCTTCATCCATCACCCCGCGCCCCGCCACCACCCACGCTCCGGCGAACAAGCCCATGACCGCGAGCGTCAGGGTGAAGTCCCAGAGCGCGTAGGCAAAGCGGCGCATCACCCCCGGGCGGCGCGGCGCGGCCGGCGGCTCCCCGGCGGGCGCGTACGGCTGCGCGGGCGCGTAGACCGCGGGTGCGTACGCGGGGCGCGGCCGCTCCGGTGCAAACATCTGCGTGGCCTGGTCCTCGTCCGGCTCCACGGAAACGGCGGCGGCCAGCGGCGCGCGTGCACGGGGAACGACGGGAGCGGCGAACGGCGCGGAGGGCGCGGTTACGGTCACGGTGGATTCCACCGCGCGCGGCCGCGGAACCGTCGGCGCGGAGCCGGGCACCCGCGACAGCGCCTCGGCGAACTCGGTACAGTCCGCGAACCGGGCGCGCGGGTCCAGCTCCAGCGCGGTGAGCAGCGCGTCCGCCGCCACGCGGGGCAGCCCGGGCGCGCGCCCCGCCAGCAGGCGCGCGGCCTCCATCGCCTCCGTGCACATCCGCTCCGGATCGGTGGAGGTGAACGGCCGGTAGCCCGTGACCAGGTAGTAGCCCACCGCCCCCAGGCTGAACACGTCCGACGCGGGGACGATGCGGTCGTCGCCGCGCATCTGCTCCGGCGAGGCGTACGCGGGGGAGAACGGCGCGCGGCCGTACTCCGTCAACTGCGTCGTACCCTCTTCTCCCGCCACCTGCGCGATGCCGAAGTCCAGCACGCGGACGTGCGGCTCGTCGGCGTGGTCGCTTTCCTCCATGAACAGGTTGCCCGGCTTGACGTCGCGGTGCACCAGCCCCGCGCGGTGGCCGGCGGCCAGCCCGCGCGCGGCCTGCCGCAGGATGGAAAGCGCGGTGTGCATGGGCGGCGGGCCGGAGCGGGCCAGGCGGCTGGCCAGGTCTTCGCCCCGCAGCAGTTCCATCACCAGGTAGTCCAGCCCCAGCTCCGGGTCTGCCCCGAAGTCGTAGACCGACACCACGTTGGGGTGATGAAGCCCGGCGGCGGCGCGCGCCTCGCGAAGAAAGCGGGCCTGCAGGCGCTCGTGCTCGCGGGGCTCGTGCGCCACGATGCCGATCACCTTTACGGCCACGGCGCGGCCCAGGCGCTCGTCGGCGGCGCGGTACACCGCGCCCATGCCGCCCCGCCCCACGATCGCCTCGATCCGGTAGCGTCCGCCCAGGACGCGGCCGTTCAGCAGCCCCGCGATTCCGTACATCCCTTTGCAGTCTCCGTGGTGCACCTCAATCCCGCCGCCTCGTCCAGAGGCTTGCGCGTACGACAGTTACGCGCGGCGGTACCCATCGGTTTCCGGCTCACCCCACGCGGACGGTCCGCCATCCGCTTGCCGACACGCCCGTCAACTCCACCCCGGCCCCGAACGTCAGGCCGAACAGCAGAATGGGGATGACAATCGCCAGCGGGGCCGTGGTCCATAGCACCGCGGCCCGCGTGCGCCCGCGCCGCCACGCAATCCACGCCATCACCGCGCACCCGATGGGAAGCAGCGGATACGCGATCACCGCGGCCATGATCAGCTTGATCCACAGCGGCTCGCTCTGCGCGCCTTCCAGAAAGCTGGCCACCACGATCCACGGCAGCAGCGACGCAAGGCTGATCAGCTGCGTCGCGATCAGGTACACGAGCGCGCCGGTAGATCGGCGGCCGGGGAGAGCGGCGGTGGTCATGATGATGGCGGGAACACGGAAAGGCGGGGCCCGGCCCGTGAATCTACACGGATACCGGCCGCGCGTCACCGGCTTTCCGCGCTCCGCATCCACCGAGGAAAAGATGACGGATGGATGGGCGGAGTCCGGCGCGGCGGCGGGCGGCCCTCTCTCCCCGGCCCTCTCTCCCGCAAGCGGGAGAGAGGGAGACCAAAGCGCGTCGGCCGTCGCCGGCACCGGTCCGCGGCTTTGATTGGCCGAGCGGTTGAAAGCGCGGGTCGGGTGCGCTTCGGCGGAGTTCGGCGCGGCGGCGGGCAGCCCTCTCTCCCCGGCCCTCTCTCCCGCAAGCGGGAGAAAGGGAGACCTCAGCGCGTGGGCCGTCGCCGGCACCGGTCCGCGGCATCGGTGTGGAGGACGGAAGCGGCGGAGGTCCAGTGGAGCGGCGGGTGATCGAATCAGACGGCGAGTTCCGCGGACGGGGACGCGGCGGCGAGGGCGGCCCGGAGCTGGTCGCCGGCGCGCTCGGGGCGGGCGCGGGTGGCGCGCACCTCGGGGGTGCCGTGCCAGCGCGCGCAGGCCAGCAGCGCGCCCGCGACATCCGCGGCGGCGGCATCCGTAAAGCGCGTGCCCGGCTCCAGATACAGCGCGCGCACCTCGAACACGCCTTCCGCGCGGTGCGCCTTGGCGTCCATCCGCCCGATCAGCGCGCCGCGGCGGAGAATGGGGAGCACGTAGTAGCCGTACACCCGCTTGGGAGCCGGCGTGTAGCACTCCAACCGGTAATCGAACCCGAACAGCTCGCTGGCGCGTGCCCGGTCCCACACCACGGGATCAAACGGCGACAGCAGCGTTGTCAGTGTCGGCTTCAGTGCGCCTTCCGCCGCGGCGCGGGCGGCGTCCGCGTGGTCGGGGTGGATGTAGACCGGCTCCTTCCAGCCCTCCACGCGCGCCTGCAGCAGCGCGCCCTCCGCCGCGAGGCGGGCGGGAAGGGCGCGGGTCGGGGTGCGGTTCATCCGGAAGTAGTCCGCCACCCAACCCGCCTTGGCGACACCCAGCGCACGCACCGCGTTCAGCGCCAGCGTGCGCTGCACCTCCTCCGCTGGCGGAAGATGAGCGTCGTCCCACGCGGGATACACACGTTCGCGGACATCGTAGATGCGCTGAAAGCCGTCCCGCCGGGCAATCATCAGTTCGCCGGCGGTGAACAGGCCTTCCAGCATGCGCTTTTCCGGCTTCCAGTCCCACCACGTTCCCGCGGGCTGCTCGCGCTCGAAGTCCGTGGAGCGGACGGGCCCGTGCTCGCGCACGCTCTGCAGAAGGCGCGCGGCCTGTTCGCCGTGCTCCCGCATGAACGCGGGGCGGTACCGCCATCCGGCCCACTCCACGTTCAGCATGCGGTGGCGGTACAGCGCGTAGTCTTCAATGGGGAGAAAGCAGGCTTCGTGTGACCAGTATTCGAACAGTGCCCCGTCCTGAAGCAGTTCATCCAGCCAGCGCGGTTCGTAGTCGCCCAGCCGCGACCAGAGCACCATGTACGGGCTGCGCGCCACCACGGAAATGGTGTCGATCTGCAGCGCGCGCATGCGGCGGATGGCGGCGAGCACGTCCGGCTTGCGTGCCCGGCGGCGCGGGCGCCGGTCCAGCCCCTGCGCGTGCAGCAGAAGCGCGCGGGCGGCGGAAAGGGAAAGGTGCAGATCGGTCATCGGTGGCGTGGAGACGTGCGCGGGCGGGGTGGATTCGGCATGCGGGTGGCGAGATGCAAAACGCGCCCCGGAACAAGGTTCCGATGCGCGTTACGCTCTGTACCGTCAGTGTCGGCGAAAGAAAGGCGGTGTACCGCGCTTCTCCCGGTTCAGTTGTGGGCGTGCCCCAGCGAATCTACGCGGGTGGCGCAGTACCGGCACAGCAGCAGCGGCCGGCACAGCGTGCGGTTGTACTTCTTCTTCCTGCACCGCGGGCAGGGAGGCGTCATCATGTGGCGGCCCGCGGGAAGCATGGCGGCCAGAAGCAGCAGCGAACCGATCAGTGCAGCAGTCATGTGGATCAACTACGAGGAGCGTTTTTCATCAGGATCGTGCGACCGTATTCACAGACCATGCCAACACGCACGCTCTTTACCGGCCGCAGGAGGACACCTGTTACAACCCGGTACCAACCTAACGAATGATCCGTCCCGGGACAATCAGATCACCCAAATTCCCTAAAACTGCTACAGCGGGCCGTTCCAGCGATGCCGGGCAGCGCGGGCCGCGTGTGTTCCCCGGAGTGCTTTCGCGGAGTGCTTTCGCGGACTCCGGTCGTATACAAGAAGGACGACCTACGGACCGCCAGGTCACATAAGTCGTCCACTCGCAAGCATTTGTCGGTAAACGAATGTCGTTCAGACCGCCGCGCGGGGCACGGCGGACCGGACATCGCGATCAGCCGGGCGTGGCTTCCCGTCCCGTCGCTTCCTGCACGGCGATGCGAAACAGCACCTGCCGGTGCGGCGCGGGATCGTCGGGCGTGAGCGTGTCGGGAATCAGCGACCGTAGCAGCTCCACGCCGCGGTGCCATTCCGTCTGCTCCCACTCGGCGCCGTGCTCGTCCATGGGATAGAAGCCGCCATGAACAACCACGCTGCGCCATTGAAAGATGCCCTCCACCTCATCCACCTCGAACGCGACGGGCCACCACTCGTCGCCGGTGGCCTGCAGCTTGGCGCCGTGCGAGGTGCGGCCGTAGAGCCACCCGTCGGCAAAGACGTAGTGCAGCGGCTCGATGTCCACGCGGTTCTGCCGGGAGAACGCCAGGCGGCCCACGTGGTTGCGGCTCAGGATGGCTTCGCACTCGTCGCGGTCGAGCGCACGGATCTGCGGCTGGTTCATCGATTCCCCTCTGAATGACGATCACGGTCCAACGGCTTTCGAGCTGTGTGCAAACTATGCCCGTTGGAGGTGATAGCAGTCGGGGAGGATGATGGGGTGTGAGGGGAGTTTTCCTCATCCGGCGGATGGGTTGCTCGGGGAGGGGGATCTCAGCTTGTCCGCGGCTGTGGCCCTCACCCCGCGTGCTGCGCACGACGACCCTCTCCCACGAACGGATGTGGGAGAGGGAGCACACCCCAGTGCCGTGTGTTGCGGACGGGGCGGCGCGGGCGGGGGCTTGGAGGCCCCTCCCCCGGCCCCCATAGGCGCGAACTTAAGCCATATCGAGCCCTCTTAGCCCCGTATTTTTACATTCACGGTGGCGCAAAGCTGGCGAAATCTGGTCGAATTAGCCGTCGCGAATAAACTTTGCAAAATAAAGTTGACGCCTATGCCCCCGGCCCCTCCCCGTGCAAACTGCCGCACGGAGAGGGGAGCAAGACAAACTCAACTTGGATCGGATGGTGCGGCGCGGTCGGAGAAGGCCCCCTCCCCCCAGCCCCCTCCACCCGCTCCGCGGGAGAGGGGGGAGCCGTTCAGCGCGGCGGCGAACGCGGCTCGCGTCGCGCACGCCGTCTGGTTCGTTGCAGGCGAAGCCCCGAACGACGCGCAAATCGCGCCCTGTCGGGGCTTTCCGCTGTTGGGGCGGCGGATTCATTCGCTCAAGAGAGCTTGGCACGATGAGATCCTGGGGCAACGGCCGCGTTTTCCGCCCGCCCTAACCCTCCCCCAGTCTTTTTTGGGGGAGGGTGGGCGAGTAGTACGAGCCCGGGTGGGGGCCGCCCTGGAGCCCGCGATCTAGGTGAGGCCTCCCATGGCGACTCGGCAGTGCCCCCTGCAACGAAGAACGGCCCGGCATGAGGGCCGGGCCGTTCTCATCGATCATTCACCAACCCGCCGGTCAGGCTTCTTCGCCGAAGTCCAGGTTCAGGGGGCGGATCTGGCAGTGCTCGCCGCAGCCGAAGCGGTAGCGGTTGCGCGCGAACCACTTGTAGAACCGCGCGAACAGCCCGCCGAAGCCGGGTACGCTGAACGCCCACCCGAATACGCCGCCGAAGGGGAGGATCTCCAGCAGCTTCTCCACCGCGTCGCCGCCCTGCCACGTCTGCCCGCCCGGCCCCACCAACTGCATGGCGTCGGCGTAGGCGCTGGACGGAATCCAGGGAAAGCGGTCCAGTACCGTCGTGTTCTGAAAGGGAATCAGCTCCAGCTGCCGCTTCTTGTCCCACGCGGTCAGCAGCTTCACCAGACGCCCGCACACTTTGCAGGCGCCGTCATAGACGACCGTGTACGGCCGCCCCTGTCCCGCCGCGGCGCTCTGCACGCCGCCAAAGTTGAAGTGCACCACGGGGATGCTCATGACGCTACCTCCACGCCCACCGTGGGCGGATTCTCGAACGTGCGCGTCACCGTGCACAGCCCGGCGGCGCGGGTGGCGGCCGCGCGGCGCTCCGCGGGAAGCGACGGCCACAGGATCTGCACATCCATCGCCCCCACGCGGTGCGGATCCTCCACGAAGCTCCAGCCGACTTCCAGCGCCAGGTCCTCGGCCGGGATCTTGGCGTGCAGCGCCCACGAGGCCAGCACGGAATGCGTGCACGTGGCCAGGCCGCTGGCCAGCATGTGGAACGGCGAATACTGCATCTCCGCCGAATCCGCCTCCACGGAGAGCGGGCCGGCCCCTCCGTCCAGGCGAATCCGCGAATCGGACAGCAATGTGATCTTCACTCGGTGTCTCCCGGTTGTGCCCCGCACGGCGCGGGGCGCCGGACGTTCTTACCCCTTGATCAGCGATTCGGCCCCATCCACCCAGATCTCGGTGCCGGTGATGTGGTCGGACACGTCGGAGGCCAGAAAAAGCACCAACTGTGCCACCTGGCGGGCCTTGCCGGGCGCGTTCTCCAGCGGCTGGTTGCCCTCGGGAAACTTCACCGGAATCTGCACCTTGTCCAGGTCGCGCTTCTCGGTGTTGTCGTCGATGCTGCTCTCGATGGCGCCCGGGCAGATCACGTTCACACGCACCTTGGACGGCGCCAGTTCCAGCGCCATCATCTTGGTGAACGCCACCTGCCCCGCCTTGGACGCCGAGTATGCCGTCGCGCCGGTGTTGCTGAAGATGCGCGTGCCGTTGATGGACGCGTTCACGATCACCGATCCGCCGTTCTTCTTCAGGTGCGGCACCGCGTACTTCACCGTCAGAAAGGTGCCCTTGAGGTTGATGGTCAGCGTGCTGTCCCACTCCTCCGGCGTCAGCTCCTCGATGGGCGCCCACACGCCGTTTACGCCGGCGTTGGCAAAGACGACGTCCAGCCGGTTCCACGCGCCGATGATTTCCCTGATGGCGGCCTGCATCTCGTCCGGGTCCGACACGTCCGCGCAGACGCTCATCGCCGTGCCGCCCGCCTTTTCGATTTCCGCCACGACCGGGTCCAGGTTCTCGCGGTGGCGGCCCAGGACGGCCACCCGCGCGCCCTGCTCCGCGAACAGCAGCGCCGTCGCCTTGCCGATTCCTTCTCCGCCACCGGTGACCAGCGCCACCTTGTCCTTGAGCTGCATCGCCATTTCTCCGTTCGTTGTCCCGCGTTGGCCGAAGCCGCACGTTCACGCAAGCTCCGTGGCAGCACGGCGCAATCCGCGTCAGCGCAGGGGAAAGTGTTCCACCGCCTCGTAGCGCGCGGGGCCGCCGCCCAGGTGGCTTCGGTAGATGACCAGCTCGCGCACGGGCATCCGCAGGCCGAGGGAAGGCACGCGCGCGACCTCATCCGCCACCGTGCGCGCGGGCTGGATGCGGCTGAGCGTAAGGTGCGGGGTGAATCGCTTTTCTTCCGGCGCGAAGCCGGCGGCGCGCGCGGCGGATTCGGCGATGGCGGCGAGTTCGCGCAGGCGGTCCGCGCCTTCGTCCACGCCCATCCACAGCACGCGCGCGCGGCGCGGGTTGGGAAACGCGCCCAGCCCGCCGAACCCCACGTGGAACGCGGGGCCGAGGTCCGCCGCGGCCAGTGCATCGCGGATGGTGGCCCGGTCCGCGCGCGAGGTGTCGCCGAGGAAGCGCAGGGTCAGGTGCCAGTTGGCGGCGGGCGGCACGCGTCCGGGCACGCCGCCCGGCAGCGACGACCGCAGGTGCGCCGCAATCGCCTCCCGCGCCGCCTCCGTGAGCGCCACGGCGATGAACAGCCGCTCCAATCCGCTTTCCGCCATCTCTGCTCCTTGCGGCCTTCGCCCCGCGGGGGCGCATGACAATCTTCTCCCGACGCGGGGCGGAAAAGGGCGAACACCCCGGGTCCGGCGCGCACCGTTCAGGAATCGCGCATCCAGCAGATCGGGGGCCAGGGACGGTTCAAGGATGATCCGCCGAACCCGGCTTGGAGCGCGGCTGCATCAGCCCTGACGACCATCGAAAAATGCTGCCCGGCTTCGGCTTGCGAATCCGATCCGGGCGAATGCGCCGATCGTCTCACACCGCAGATGCGTTCTCCTCATCGGAATGCCCGGCTTGTGGCGGGTGGGGAACGATGGAGGGCCGCGGCACCGGGCGTGCATCCATCCTCCCGTGCGCAGTGTCCGCAGCAGTACCCGTCCATGCTGGCCGCCACACCGCTGGAGGTACGCGAGATGTCACGCTTTACCTGGATCGAGCACAAGGGAACGCGCATCCTCTTTGGCGACTTCAGAGAAGTCACGCGCTCCGACGACCTGACCGCGATGATCGAGGAAGGCAAGCGGGTGGTGAAGAATCAGCCGCCCAACTCGCTGCTGAGCCTGCTGGACGTGACGGGGCTGCGGTTTACGGTGGAGACGGCGCGGCTGCTGAAGGAAGGGATGGCGCACAACACGCCGTTCGTGAAGGCGACCGGGATCATCGGGCTTTCGGGGCTGCAGAAGGTGCTGTTCCAGGCCATCCGCCGGATTCGCGGCGTTACGATCGAGTCGTTCGCGACGCGCGAAGAAGCAATGGACTGGCTCATCACGAAGCGCTGAACGGCGATCCTCATCCGCCACACGCGACCGCCCTCCCCGGCACACAGGCCGGGGAGGGCGGTTTTCGTCGCGTGGATCAACGAGCATCGGCGGGTCCGCCATCCAGGAGCGAATTGAATTCGCCGCTGGAACAGCACGCAGTCCGCCTGCGCGGACTGCGGCGGCGGCGTTGGCGTGAGTGGCCGAAATTCGTGGGTCCGCCTGTCCAGGAGCGAATGAATTCGCCGCTGGAAAAGCACGAAGTCCGCCTGCGCGGACTGTGGCGGCGGACCGGTCGCGTGGCGGCAGAGTCAGCTTGGCGCAGGCTGACAACCGGGTGGGTTTTGGCACAGATGACAAGCGGGGTGCACCGCCTCGCCACTCTACCTCATCCTGACCTCAGGGCGTGGGGAGGGCGACCAGGATGGCGGTCACCAGGAGGACGAGGGCGGCCAGGCCCAGCTCCGCGCGGGAGGAGCGCTGAAGGCGGCGCGTTCCGTCCGCGCCCCCCATCGCGGGCACGACCTTCTTCCAGTTGTGCGAGCCCAGCGCCGCCACGCCGATCAGGATCGCCACCTTCAGCAGCAGCACGCGGCCCCAGGTGGTGCCCCACAGGTCCGCGCCGTGATCGATGTGAAAGAGCGAACTGATCACGCCCGTGACGGCAACCGTGGAGGCCGCCACCAGGGCCATCCGCGAGAACGCGCGCGCCATCGCCGCCACCGAGCCCTCCGCGTCGCCGCCGCCCGCGAACGCCGCGGGTACGCCCACCGCCAGCAGCATGGCCAGTGATCCCAGCCACACGCCCGCGCCCAGCACGTGCAGCGCATCGGCCAGAATGGCGATTCCCGTCACCCGCTCCACGGCCGCCGCGTGGCCGGAAAGGGCGGGAACGGCGGACAGCAGGATCACGCTTCCGCCCGCGCCCATCCACCCCGCCGCGCGTCCGTACGGCGCCCGCACGATCAGCATTCCCGCCGCGAACGCCAGCGTGGCAATGGCCTGAAGCACCCACGCCAGCCCCCACCCGGTGCCCAGCAGCAGCCGGTCCAGGCTGGCGCCGCTCCACCCCTGCTCCGTGAGCCCCAGCGCGGAGGCCTGCAGCAGCAGCCGCCCGCACAGCGCCACCACGGAAAGCGACGCCGCCGCGAGCGCGATGAAGCCCAGCCCCAGCTCCGCGCGCGCCGCCGTGGCCAGGTGCGCGGGGTCGCGCGCGATGCGCATCAGCACGCCGAAGCGGAACGCGGGCACGCCGATCATCCCCAGAAGCGCCACGAACCACACCCAGCGCATCGCGACGGCCAGCGGCGAATCCGCCTCGGACGACGACACGCCCGTGCTTCCCGGCTCCGCCGCCGTCACCGCGCCCGCCACCTCGGCGGGAGGAGTTCCCGGAGCGGCCGTGGCGGAAGCGGCGGCCGCGTCGGGGTTCGCCGTATCCGCCGCGACGGCCGTGTCCGCGGGGAGCGCGGTGGCGGGCTCCGCCTGGACGACAAAGGTGAACGAGCCGTTCAGCACGTGGCCGTCCGCGCCCGCCGTCCTCCATCGCGCCACGTACGATCCGGCGGCGAGCGGGCCCGTGTCGAGCGCGAACTCGTGGCCGGCGCTGTCCACCATGCGCACCGCGGGCGCGGGAACGGCGGCCCCGTCGCGCAGCAGCGTGAGGGTGGTGAGCGAGGCGTTCACCGGGCGCGAGAAGCGGACGCTCACCACGGACAAAGCCGCGCGGACGGTGTCGCCGTTGGCGGGTTGCGTGCGCTCCACCCGCGTGTGGGCGGCGGCGGGCGTGGCGCCCAGGACGCACGCGAGGGCCGCCGCGCACAGCAGTGCGCGGCGGCCCCAGGTCAGAATGTCAGAAGAGGAACGCAGAATCAGCCCCGGTCAGTGGGAGCCCATCCCCGCCGTCGCGGAATGCGGCCCGTGTGACGAAGTCATGTCGTCCAGGACGCCGTAGCTGCCCATGCGCATGGGGCCGGCGGAGCCCAGAAAGACGCGGAATCCAGCGGAAACGCTCCAGAACGTGCTCGCCCCGAACAGCGCGCGCGGCTCCACCCCTCCGCGTTCGGCCGACGCGCGAAAATGCTGCACCTCCACGAACGGCATGGTGGCGACGGGTCCGTCCGTCATCTGCCAGCCAAAGCCCGCGGTGCCGATAAGCCAGCGCGTGGCGCCGATGGGCTCGTCGTCGTGATGATAACGAAAGAAGCCGTCGTTCTCTGCCCCGGCGCCCTCACGCTCGAACTCCGGGCGTGTGCTGTACTCCACGCGGCCGTAGGGACGGGCGCGGCCGATGCCGCCCATCGCTTCACCCAGCACCGCCCAGTAGCCGTCCTCGTCGCCGCGCGGCTCGCTGCGCGACGCCTCCGCCAGCCCGTACAGCGTGCCCCAGCGGTAGCGGCCGGCGTGGCGCGCGTACGTGTTGAGGAGCGCCGTGCGTTCCGCGTGCCCGTCGTGCGACTCGCTGACGCTGCCGTACGAGCCGCTTACTTCCCACGGCGCCGTGGTTCCCGTCCCCCCAAAGCGGCGGATGAGGCGCGCGGACCAGGAATCGCCGAAGCTTTCGATGTTGGAAAAATCGTACGCCCCATCCGGCTCCTGCCCGCCGAACCACCCGGCTTCCACGCTCCACGGGCCGCGCAGGTACACCGCGTTCACCGTCCACCGTTCCAGAATCTGCGAAAGGTGGTGATTGGTGGGATACTTCGCCACCGGGCGCGACATGGGATCGTCCGTTCCGTACGGCGCGAAGCCCTTGCCGGCGCTGAGCGAGAACGATCCGCCCGCCGCGTTCCACAGATTCGCGCTCACCATGGCCTCATGGAGGAGCGTGTGCGGATGACGCCGGTCGATGAACCCCTCGCCCCACCCGCCGAACGTCAGTTCTCCGTCCGGCTGCGTGAGCCCTTCGACGTTGAGCGTGGTCCGCAGCACCAGGGCGGAGCCGGGCGACTGCAGGTTGATCATGGCGGCGGGCTGCGTAAGGTACAACTCCGTCCGCCGAAGCGGCGAGTCCTTCGGCGCGAGCCCGCTGGTGGCGATGAGGTACGCCTGCGCCATCCCCATGACGCTCCACCCGCCGCCGAGCGGGGCCATCCACATGCCGTGCCCCGCGCCGGGAACGCCGCTGCCGTGATCCATGGCGCTGTCGCCCATCGCGTGCCCGGCGTGCTCATTCGCCGTCATCGCCGCGTGCGCCGCGGGCGGAGCGGCGGGCGCCGTCATCCGCGCCTGCTCCTCCGCGCTCATGGTCATGTGATCGTGCGCGGCGGGCGGTGCGGCGGGCGCCGCCATCCGCGCGGAATCCGCCACCAAGCGGCGGCAGGCGAGCATCACGCGCTGGTGCGCCGTATCAGCCCGCACTACGCGGTGCGCGGTATCCGCCAGCATGCGCGCGCACGCGGCGGGCGTGATGGTGGCCGCATGGGCGCTGTCGTGCTGCGCGCCGCCGTGCGTGTGCTGCGCGGCGAGCGTGCCGTGGCTCGCGATCCCCAGAACGAGGATCGCGGCTGAAAACAGCCTGTACATTGGTAAGAACCCCTCAGATGCCGTGTCCGGCGCCGTCCACAGCGGCGGCGCGCGAGTGTGTCAGGCGGAGGGGTGTCGCGGAGGGGGCGGCTCGGTGGCCGGATGGTGCGAGGCGTACTCGGAACGCGCCACGGCCGCGCGTGCGGCGGATGCCGTGCCGTGCGACAGGGCGAGCGCGTGCGCCGCCGGCAGCGCCGAGACGCCGCACGACATGGCGATGCCGCACCCGGTGCTGGCGTGCTGCAGCGGATGGTGGTCGTGATTGGAGGAGGGCGCGTCCGGATGGGTGTGCGCCGCTCCGTGCCCCGCGTGGTGGGACGCATGATGCGGGGCGGACGCGTCCTGCCCGGCGGGCGCGGGTGCCATCGGGCAATCCACGGCCGCCGCCTGGGTCGTGCCGAAGCAGACCAGCAGCAGGAAAGTGAGCAGCGTCCTCATGACCTATAGGGTATACGGGTATCCGATTCCGCGCAACTGCCCGCGGGCTCCGGAGTAAACTGCCGTTTCACACGGAGGTCACGGAGGATGCACGGAGGACACGGAGGAAGGACAACAGCATTCATCACGCAGAGCAGCAGAGGAGCAGAGAACAGATAAAGCATTGTTGATGTTGTTCTTGCTTTTCCTCTGCTGCTCTGCTGCTCTGCGTGATCCCGATCCGTTGCTGTTCCTCCGTGTCCTCCGTGCATCCTCCGTGTACTCCGTGTGAAACGGAAGTTCTCCGATTGCGAGCACGGACGAAACCATGGATGCGGGGGATTTCCCGATTGCGCGGCGCGGCCGCCCGGCCGAGGTTTGCACCGAAGCGGCGGGGGACTTTCAACACGGTGGGACGGATGGAGATACGGACGGAGCAGGCCGCGGCCGGCGCGCAGGGCAGGGCGGACCGCGTGTTCGGGATCATCGGTGGCGCGCTGATGCTGCTGGCGCTGGTGTTTCTGGTGCGCTCCTTCACGGGCGGCGCACAGGACACGGGAACGCGGACAGCCGCCGCGCCCGCGCTGCGGATTCTGAGCCCCGCGCCGGGAACGGTCGCCGACCAGCCGCTGAGCGTGGAACTGGACGCCGGGACCGCGCTCACCCTGGGGCCCATGGGGTGGAACGCGGACGGGCGCCACCTGCACCTGTTCGTGGGCGGAACGGAGCTGATGGCCGCCTCCACGGAACTGGCGCCCGTGCGCGGCACCGTCTACCGGTGGACGCTCCCCCGCCTTCCCGCCGGAGCAACCACGCTGCGCCTGAGCTGGTCCGGCCAGGACCACCGCACCGTGGCCGAAGGCGCCTCGCAGACGGTTCCCGTCACACTGCGCTGACCGGACGCCGCGGCTGCGTTGACGGACCGCGGCGCTCCCCCTACCCTTGTGCCGTCCGTTTTCCTCCCCACGAATCCCCCTCCGGAGTTCCCCATGAACGTACCCGCCCTGCGCCCCCTGAGCGTCGGCGAAATCCTGGACGGCGCCTTCAAGGTGTACCGCAACCAGTTCGGCACCATGCTGGGCACCTCCATGGCGCTGTACCTTCCGCTGGCCGCCTTCCAGCTGGTGGCGGGCGCCATGACCAGCAGCATGACCGCCGGGAGCGACATCAACCCGGCAGCCGCCCTCACCGCGAGCCTGCTCGCCCTGCTGGCCATGCCGCTGTGGGTGGTGTGCTTTGTGGCCATGTTCGGCGCGCTCACCTACCAGGCCAGCCGCGCGTACATGGGGCAGCCCGTGTCTCCGCGCGACTCCATCCGCCACGGCTTTTCGCGCTTCTTCAGCCTGCTGGGCGCCCTGTTCCTGATGAGCCTGTGCATCGGCGTGGGGTTCCTGGGGCTGGTCATCGGCGCCGTGTTCGTGTGGATCATGCTCTTTGCCGTCATCCCCGCCGTGGTGGTGGAAGGGCGCGGCGCCGTCGAGTCGCTCACCCGCTCGCAGGAGCTGGCCCGCGGCGCGTGGGGCCCCATCTTCCTGGTGCTGCTGGTGGCCGTCATCATCACCGGGCTTCCCGGCTGGGCGGTGCAGATCCTGACCTCCCTGCAGGCCGAGCCCGGCACCATGTCCGCCGCCATCGGCGCCGCGGCCAGCACCGTGGTGGGCGCCATCACCGCGCCCTTTTCCATTGCCGCCACCGTGGTGCTGTACTACGACCGGCGGGTAAAGGCCGAAGCGCTGGACGTGCACCTGGCCGCCGGCATGGCCGGCGCCTGAGCCCGGCCCTTCTCCCGCGCGCCGCCGCCGTGGTTTGACCGCGGTGGCGGCGCGCCCTAGCTTGGCGGCGTTGCCCGGCGCCCCGCCCTTCTCATCCCCCGCTCCATGCTCCTGTCCATCCTGACCCGTGCGCCCGCGGGGGCAGCCGACCGCACCCCGCGCGCCTCCTGATGCCCATTCCCGACAGCACGGCCGTGCACCGGGCCGTGGAGGCCGTCTACCGCCGCCCGGAATACAATCCCGAGCCGCCCGAGTCCGTATGGGACCGCCTGATGGAGCCCATCGCGAACGCGTGGGAATGGCTGATCAACCGTCTGGGCATCTCCGACGGGCTGCGCTTCACCGCGCCCTACGTCTTCCTCCTCATCCTGGCCCTGCTGTCGATCGCGGCGCTGGCGATCCTGGGCTTCCTGGTGTGGAGCGCGGTGAGAACCACCCGTCCCGACCGGCCGGGCGCCGGCTCCGCCACCGGTGGACGCGTGCGCCTGACCCGCCCGCGCAGCGTGGACGAGTGGGACGACGAAGCGCGCCGCCTGGCCGCGGAGGGCCGCCTGCGCGAAGCTTCTGTAGCGCTGTACCACGCGCTGCTGCTGCGGCTGGAGCAGCGCGGCGCCCTGCGCTACGACCCCAGCAAGACGCCCGGCGACTATCGCCGCGAGGTGCGCGGGCAGGCCGACGCGGCCCGCACCCTCACCGGCTTTCTGCGCCGGTTCGAGCCCATCGTCTTTGGCGGGCGCGCGGTGGATGCGCAGTCGTACGAGGCGCTGCGCCAGGCGGCACGTCCGGAGGGCGCCCGTGGGTAGCCGCCGCGACACCCTTCTCCTCTTCGCGCTGATCGTCCTGGTTCTGCTGATGGGCTTTCTGGCGCGCAGCACGGAGGGGACGGGGGCGCAGGACTTTCGCGCCAGCAGCTTTCTGACCGGCCCCGCGGGGATGGGCGCGCTGTACCAGACGCTGCGCGAGCTGGACCTGCCGGTGCACCGGCGCACGCAGCCGTACGTGGACGCCGACCCCGTCGGGCGGGTGACGGTGCTGATCGCCCCGGAGGAATCGCCCTCCCCCGCGGAGGCGCACGCCATTCTGCAGGCGGTGCGCGAGGGCGGAACGCTGATCTTTGCGCTGCACCCCGCGGTGGGAGGCGGGCCGCTGTACGACTCGCTGGGGGTGTATCCGCACTCCCTGCGCGAGCCGGGACGCGGCACGCCGGAGTATTCGGCCGGGCGCGAAGCGCGCACCGAACCGCACCCGTGGACGCAGGGCACCGCCGCCGTAAAGGGAGTGCGCACCACCTTTGCCGACAGCTCGGAGGCGCTGGCCCGGCGCGGCGCCACCCGCCTGCTTTCCGTGGGACGCGAGGTGGCGGCCCTGTCGTGGCGGGAAGGGCGCGGGCAGGTGATGGTGTGGGCGGACCCGGTTCCGCTGACCAACCAGCACCTGCGCACCAGCGGCGCGGCCGCGATCTTTGCGCGGGCCGCGGCGCAGGGCGCGGGAGCGGACGGGCGCATCGAGTTCGGCGAGTGGTACCACGGGTTCCGCGGCGAGGGAAGCGTGGTTCGCGGGCTGCGCCTGTTCCTGGCGCACCACCCGGCCGGGCACGCGGCGCTGCAGGTGATGGCGGTGCTGCTGCTTCTGCTGGCCGTGGCGGGACGGCGCTTCGGCACGGCGCTGCCGCCGGCGCCTGCCCGCCGGCGCTCGCCGCTGGAGCACGTGGAGGCGCTGGCGGGCGCGTACCGGCAGGCGGGGGCGCAGCGCACCGCGCGCCGGCTGCTGGTGGCGGGACTGGCGCGGCGGCTGGGCCGGCGCGCGCCCGCGGACGAGGCCGGCGCGGCGGAGCTGATCGGCCGGCTGTCGGCGTCGAGCCCGGTGGGGCGGGACGCGGCGGCGGCGCTGCAGACGGAATGGAAGCGCGGGAGCGACGCCGACCTGGTGTCCGTGGCCCGTGGCGTTGACAGGCTACTGGACGAGGTCAGGAAACCGTGAGCACGCTGATGGGGAACGAAGTGGCGGCCGAAAAGGCCCACCGGGTGCTGGACTCGCTGAGCACCGTGATTCTGGGGCAGGAAGACATGCTCCGGCAGATGATGGTGGCGCTGCTGGCCGGCGGCCACGCGCTGCTGGAGGGGGTGCCGGGAACGGCCAAGACGCTCTCCATCCGCTCTCTGGCCATGGCGCTAGAGCTGCGGTTCGGCCGCGTGCAGTTCACCCCGGACCTCATGCCGACGGACCTGATCGGCGTGAACGTGCTGGATGAACTGAAGCGCGACTTCAGCTTTCACGCCGGCCCGGTGTTCACCGACCTGCTGCTGGCGGACGAGATCAACCGCGCGCCGGCCAAGACGCAGGCGGCGCTGCTGGAAGCCATGCAGGAGCGGCAGGTGACGGTGGATGGAAACACGCGGCCGCTCCCCGCCGGCTTCACCGTGTTCGCCTCGCAGAACCCGGTGGAGTACGAGGGAACGTACCCGCTGCCGGAGGCGCAGCTGGACCGCTTTCTTCTCAAGATCACCATCGGCTACCCGCCGCTGGAGGCGGAGCGCGCCATTCTGGACCGCTACGTGGGCGGCTTCAGCGCCGACCGCGCGGAAAGCTTCGGCATCCGACCGGTGCTGGGCGCGGGCGAACTGATCTCGCTTCGCCAGTCCGTGGCGACGGTGCACGTGGAGCCGACGATTCTGGACTACATCACCCGCATCGTGCGCTCCACGCGCGAGGAGCCCAGCCTGGCGCTGGGCGCGTCGCCGCGCGCCGGGGTGTCGCTCTTTCTGGCCGCGCGGGCCGAAGCCTTTCTGTCCGGCCGCGACTTCGTGGTGCCCGACGACGTCAAGGCGCTGGCCCTTCCCGTTCTGCGCCACCGCGTGGTGCTGACGCCGGAGGCCGAGGTGGAGGGGCAGTCGGTGGACGGGCGCCTGGCCGGGCTGCTCTCCACCCTTCCCGCCCCGCGCTGAGCCGCGTGCAGCTGAACGTGCTTCCCACGGGCCGCTGGCTTACGCTGGCGGCGGCGGCGTCCCTCGTCTTTCTGGTGAACGCGCCCCTGGCGCTGCTGCTGGACGCCATCCTCGTGCTGGCGCTGGCGGCGGACGCCCTGGCCGTGCCGGGTGAGGACAAGCTGCGCGTGTCCCGCCGTTCGCCGCCGCGCATTGCGCTGGGGGCGGACGCGGAAGTGGCGCTGCTGCTGGACAACCGCGCCGCGCGCCGCGTGCGCGTGCAGGTGACGGACGACCTTCCCGCCATCCTGTCGCGGGTGGGCGCGGACGTGGCGGACACGTGGCTGGGCGACCGGCGCGAGGAGCGGGTGGCGTACACGGTGCGCGCCGACCGGCGCGGTGACGCCCTGCTGGGCGACGTGCACCTGCGGGTGGCGGGCCCCGCGGGATTCGCGTGGCGGCAGCGGCGCGTGCACCGGGCAGACCCGCTGCGCGTGGTGCCCGGCGTGAACGAGGGAAAGCGCTACCGGCTGCTGGGCCTGCGCAACCGGCTGCGCGACGCCGGCTTCCGCAGCATGCGCCAGCGCGGCGAGGGCGGGCAGTTCGAGAGCCTGCGCGAGTACGTGCGGGGCGACGATCCGCGCAGCCTGGACTGGAAGGCCTCCGCGCGGCGCGGCGCGCTGATCATGCGGCAGTACCAGGTGGAGCGGCGGCAGAACGTGGTGCTGTGCATCGATGCCGGCCGCCTGATGACGCAGAAGGTGGGGGAGCGCGAGCGGCTGGACTACGCGCTGACCGCCGCGCTGCTGCTGGCGGACGTGGCCGGCGTGCACGACGACGCGGTGGGGCTGCTGGTCTTTTCCGACCGGGTGCACGCCTTCATCCCCCCGGCTCGCAACTCCATGACGCGGCTTTCGGAGGCGCTGGGGCAGGTGCACGCCTCCATGGTGGAGCCCAACTATCCCGCCGCGTTCACCTATCTTTCCAAGCAGGTGCGCAAGCGGTCGCTGCTGGTGCTGTTCACCGACATCCTGGACCCGCTCTCGTCCGCCGCGGTCGTTTCGCAGCTGGGGCGCGCGGCGGAGAAGCACCTGCCGCTGGTGGTGGCCATCCGCAACCCGGACGTGGAAGCCGCCGCCGCCGCGCCCGCGGATGATGAGGCCGGCGTGTACCGCCGCGCCGCCGCCGAGGAGCTTCTGCAGGCGCGCGCCGCCGCTCTCGCATCCATGCAGCGCTCCGGGGTGCTGGTGGCCGACACGCGCCCCGGAGATGCCGTGCCGGCGGTCATCAACCGCTACCTGGATGTGAAGCGGCGCGGATCGCTCTGAACTGCCGTTTCACACGGAGGCCACGGAGGATGCACGGAGGTCACGGAGTAAAGGTAACAACAGACTTCCTCACACAGAGCCGCAGAGACACAGAGAGAAGAACAGAAAGAAGGACTTCAGGTTGAACTCATCGCTTCCCCGTCTTTCTCTGCGTCTCCGTGGCTCTGCGTGAGGCCCTTCCTTTTCTTCTTTCTTTTCCTCCGTGCCCTCCGTGCATCCTCCGTGACCTCCGTGTGAAACGGCAGTTGTTCAAGAGACACGAGAAACGAAAACGCCCGCCGCGATCACGAGGATCGCGGCGGGCGTTCTGTCATCGAACCGACGACGGTCAGAGCAGAAAGTGCGAAAGAAGGTCGGGGGTGATGGTGGTGCGCTCGTCCACCTCGTCCCACAGATCCTTGTGCGGCTGCTGCGGCCCGCTGCCATGGTACAGGTGCACCAGCACGCCCTCGTTCTTGGCCGCGCGGATGGCGGGAAGGAAGTCGCTGTCGCCGGTGACCAGAATGGCGCGGTGAATCCGCTGCTTTACCGCCAGCATCGCCAGGTCCACGCCCAGGTAGATGTCCACCCGCTTCTGCTCAAAGATGGGGCGCTCCGTCTCCCGGTCCGTTCCGCGGTACTCCAGCTTGCCCTCGCGCACCTCGAACCGGTTCAGCCGGGTCAGGGCGTTGAAGAAGCGATGCTTGTTGTCGTACCGCTCCTGGTCCTGTTCGGAGGGGTTGGGGCCCATGTACGGAAGGCAGTGATAATAGTAGGTCCGCAGCAGTTCGTGCGGACGCGCCAGTTCGGCGGAAAGCTTTCCGAAGTCGATGCGCGGCGAGCCGCAGTCCCGGGAAACCCGGTCAAAGTACCCGCCGTCGATAAAGATGGCTGCGTTCATGGGTGCCGTCCAAGTAAACAAAGACCCGCCGCGCGGGCGGCGGGACAGGCTCTGTGGGCCGCCCTCGCGGCGGCCCGCGCAGACAGGCTTTTCCGCCTCGCGCCCCATGGTTTTACGGGTCGGCGCCCCATATGTCAAGCGCCCCCACGGAATGTCCATTCCCTTGCGGCGCAAAACCTTACGGCTCCCGCCACGAGCTGCACAGACTGCGTCCCCGGGTAGATGCAGTTGAATTGCGCGTTCGTGGCGGGAAGGGTTCTGATCAGCTTTCGGTTTCCGCCATCGGGCGTAGCTCAACCACGTCCAGCAGCGCGGCTTCGGCGGCCTCGCCAGACAGCAGGAGGCGCACCTGGTCCGGCAGCCCCTCCGCCACGGCCGCGTCGATTTCGCTGCGCTCCGCGGGGGTGAGCGGGGCCGGACGCCGGTCCAGCGCCGTCCACGCCAGCCCGGCGATTCCCGCCGCGGCGGCCAGCGGAAGGAGCGCGCGCAGCCATCGCGAACCCGCTGCGCGCGGGGCGGCGCGGCGGCGGGCCAGCGGCAATTGCGCCGCCGCGGCCACGCGGCCGCGCAGCCGCTCCCAGTCCGGCTCGTCGCGCGGTTCATCGCGCAGCGCGGCCAGCAGCGGGTCGCGTTCGATCGGATCCATCATCCATCACCTTTCCTGTCATACACGGCCAAAGCCTGCCGCAGTGCCCGGCGCGCCTCGTGAAGGTGCCAGCGCACCGTTCCATCGCTGATCTCCAGGATTTCGGCGATCTCCGGCCCGCCGAACCCTTCCATCTCGTACAGCTGTACGATCACCCGCTGCCGCTCGGGAAGATGGTCGATCGCCACCCGCAGCCGGTCGCGCAGCTCCGCCTGTTCGGCCTGCCGCTCCGGGGAGTGCGCGCCGGCGGCGGCGGTGTCCGGAATGGGGTCGGTGGCGCGGATCGCCCGCGCCTTGCGCTGGTTCAATCCCCGGTTGACCAGGATGCGGAAGAACCAGGGCGCGAACGGGCGGGCCGGATCGAATCCGTCGATCCGGGCGAGCACGGTCAGAAAGGCGTCCTGCACCAGGTCCTCTGCGTCTTCGCGGTTGCCCAGCAGCCGGTGGGCCACGCCGAACGCGCGGCGCATGTACCGCGTCACCAGCCGGTCGAACGCGGCGGGGTCGCCGCGGCGCACGCCCTCCAGCAGAACGCGCTCGTCCTCCTCCTCCGCCGGCGCGGAGGGGGAGGGGGAGGCGTGCACCGGGGCGATGGCCGTCACGGGCGGCGGTGCGCGCGGCGGCTACGAACGCGTGGCGGCCGGTTCGGCGCGGGGCGCCGCATCCGTGCCCGGCCCGCGGCCCCGCGTTCCGCGTCCGTGCCCGTCACGACCGCCGCGCCGGCCGCGCATTCCCCCGCGACGGTCTTCGCGCAGCACGCGCCGCACCTGCTGGCGCTGCTCCGGGGTCAGCACCGCGTTGGCGTCGCGCATGGCCCCGGCGATGTTTTCCCTCATCTCGCGGACGAGCGGCTGCATGGTGGACGGCACCTGCGGGTCGCGCCGCATCCGCCGCATCTCCTGGCGCCGCTGCTCCTCGGGCATGTTCTGCAACTGGGTGCGGCGCTCCGCCGCCCACCGCTGGCGCTCGGCGGACAGGCGCTCGCGGAGCGGGGCGTTGCGCGTTTCCAGCCCGCGGCCGATCTCCTGCAGCCGCGACACCTGCGCGTCCGTCAGGCCGATCTCGGCGCGGCGCTCCAGCAGGCGGTCCAGCGGGCGGCGGGGCTGCGCGCGCTGCTCCATGGGACGGCGCGCCGCGGGCGGTGCGGCGGGGGTCTGCGCGGCGGCGGGGACGGCGGCCGCGGCGGCCAGCGCCACGAAGGCGAATCGTACAAGGGACTTCATCGGCGGCAATCCTGACGGGGTTCGGTGCGTGCGGCGGCGGGGCGCCGCGTCTCGTGCATCCTCCAGTACCACTCCGCCCCGGCCGGCGTTGGGTGAGCAGTGCGTGGCGGAAACAGATGGTCGTTGCGAAAGGGGCGGAATTCCTGTATTCTCCTCGCATCCGCGGCCCCGCCGGACTCCTCTTCGCGGACCTCGTCGCCTCACCCGCCGTACCCGCAATCCGGCCGCCCCGCGCGGCCCGCCGTTCACCCGCCGCACCCGCCCGTACCCGATGCGCAATTTCGTGCTCCTGGCCGCCGCCGCGGCCGCGTTCGCCGCACCCCTGTGCGCCCAGCGCGCACCCGCCACGCCGCGCCGTCCCGCGCTGGCCGCCGCCGCCGACACCAACAGCGCCCAGGCCTACCTGGAGTTCGCGCAGGCCAACGTGGCCACGCGCCCGCAGATCGCCCGTGACGCCTTCTACTGGGCCTCGCAGATCGAGCCCGGCTCCGCCGACGCCCTGTACGGCCGCTACACCGCGGAACTGATGGTGGACGGCCTGCGGCTGGTGGACTACTGGGAAGGAGTGCGCCGCGTGGTGCGCTCGCCCGAGGTGCAGCGCATTGACTCGCTGTACTTCCGCGCGCTGACCATGAACCCGTTCCTGTACCGCCGGTACGAGACGGAGCTGTTCCGCGCGTACATGACGGCGTGGTACCGCAAGGAGATCGGGAGTTCCGAGGCGGGTCTCGACACCTGGATCAACCGCCGGGTTCAGAGCGGGAGTCCCGCGCTGCGCGCGCAGGACGCCTACGGCAAGGGCAACTTTGACGAGGCGCTGCGGCTGTACGACCAGGCCGTCCGCGACGCGCGGCGCAAGTCGTGGCTGCGCACGGAGCGCGCCCGCCTGTTCGCGCACGTGCGCAACGACTCGGCCGCCGCCGGCGAGTTCGGACGGGCGCTGGCGGACCTGCGCCGCGAAGACCAGCGCGACGTGGTGTACCTGTACGAGAGCAAGGCGCTGCTGGAGTTCGGCATGGGGCAGCTTCACGAGCGCATGGGCGAGGCCGATGCCGCCCGTGAAGCGTACGGCCGCGCCATCGCCGAGGACCTGGCCTTCTACCCGGCGCACGTGCGTCTGGGGATGATGGCGATGGCCGCCGGCGACACCGCCACCGCGGTTTCGGAAATGAGCCTGGCCGCCGAGGGCGGCGCGGTGGAGCCCACCGTCAACTACGCGTACGCCACCATCCTGGCGCGCGCCGGCCGCGTGGACGACGCGGTGACGCAGTTGCAGAGCGTCATCGACCGCGCTCCCTTCTACGCCGATCCGTACCTGGTGATGGGCGCGCTGCGCGACGGGCAGGGCAAGCCGGCCGAGGCCGCGGCCGCCTACCGCGGCTTCGTGCAGCGCGCGGCCCGCAACCACCCGCGCCTGGCCGCCGCCCAGCAGCGCCTGCAGGAGCTGGAAGCCGCCCCCGCCTCGTCGGACGGCCGCTGATCTCCGCGCGGGACGCGCCGCCTTCGCGCGGCGCGTCCCGCTGTTGTTCCGGATCCGCATCCGGTGCACAGGTACTCAATCCTGTCCACGAGCCCGCGATCGCGAACCGCCGGTCCGGCCTTCCGGTGGAAGGCTGCTGGCGGCGGGCGTGGACGATCATCCACACGAGCACGATCGAAGCTGATCCGCATCTGATTCCGAACCACCTTCATGTGACCCGATGACGATCATCAACAGAACTCCCCGGCGGACGCGGGCGCTTCCGCGCGCGCTCCTGCTCCTGGCCGCCGCCGCGGTCCCCATGACGGACACCGGCGTGGAGGCGCAGCGCGGCCGGCCCGCGCCGCGACGGCCCGCGCTGGAAGCGGGCGCCGACACCAACAGCGCCGCCGCGTACCTCCAACTGGGCAACCAGTCGCTGCACAACCGGCCGGACGTGGCGCTGGCCGCCTTTCACTGGGCCGCGCAGCTGGACCCCGGCTCCGCCGAGGCGCTGTACGGCCGCTACGCCGCCGAGCTCGTGTCTGATCCGCGCCGGCTGGTGAACTACATGGAGGGGCGGCGGCAGGTGGTGAACTCGCCGGCGGTGCAGCGCATCGACTCCATGTACTTTCGCGCGCTGACGATGGACCCGTTTCTGTACCGCCGCCACGAGACGGAGGTGGTGCGCGTGTACCTGCGCACCCTGGCGCGCGCGGCCCTGGAGCGCGAGGAGGGGCCGGGCGGGGTGAACGACGCGCTGATCTCGCACTGGATCGACGTGTGGCTGCAGAACGCCGGCCCCACGCTGCGTGCCCAGCGCGCGTACGGCGACGGGCGCTTTGGCGACGCGCTGCGGCTGTACGACGAGGCGCTGGGCGGGCGCGGGCGAAAGTCGTGGCTGCGCACGGAGCGGGCGCGGCTGTACGCTCACATCCAGAACGACTCCGCCGCCGCGGCCGAGTTCACCCTGGCGCTCAACGACCTGCGCGGCGAGGACGAGCGCGACCTCGTCTACCTGTATGAAAGCAAGGCGCTGCTGGAGTACGGCATGGGCCGGCTGCACGAGCGCATGGGCAACGAGGCCGCCGCGCGCGAGGCGTACGGCCGCGCCCTGGCCGAAGACCTTTCCTTTTACCCGGCGCACATGCGCATGGGGGTGATGGCGCTGATGGCGGGCGACACCACCACCATGAACACCGAGCTGGAGCTGGCCACCGAAGCCGCGGCCGGCGAACCCGCCGTGGGCTACGTGCACGGCGTGGCGCTGATGCAGGCGGGCCACCTGGAGCGCGGCGCCGAGCGGCTGGCCGGCGTGACCCAGGCGGCGCCGTACTTTGCGGACGGCTGGTTCGCGCTGGGGGTGGCGCGCGAACGGATGGGCGACCGCTCCGCCGCGCTCAACGCCTACCGCGCCTTTCTGGCCCGCGCCCCGCGCGGCCACGCCCGCATCGCCGTGGCCGAGCGCCTCGTTCGTGAACTGGACCTTTCCCTGCCGGCCCCCGGAGCCAACTGATGACGATTCGCATTCGCGCGGCGGCGCTGCTCGCCGCCCTTGCCCTTCCCGCCGCGGCGCACGCGCAGGCCAGCGGCGCCACGCGCCCGCGCACGCTCAGCGAAGACCTGCAGCTGTTCAGCCAGGTGCTCAACCAGATCCGCGTCAACCACCCGGACTCGCTGGATTCGCACCGGGTGATGATGTCGGCCATTCAGGGGCTGGTGACGGCGACGGATCCGCACTCGTACGTAATCCCGGCCACGCGCCTTTCCGCGGACCGCATGGCGCAGCTTCGCGCCGGCCGGCTGATGGAAGTGCCCATCGACTTCCAGTACGTGGGCTCCGTGCCCGTGGTGGCCGCGGTGGCGCCCGGCACCCGCGCCGCGCGGGAAGACATCATCCGGGGCGACGTGCTGGTGGCGGTGGACGGACAGCCGGTGCTGGCGGAAAGCGCCATGGAGCTTTCCGCCCTGCTGGCCGGCGCGCGCGGATCCACGGTGAACCTGCGCTTTGAGCGCGAGCGCACCGACGGCACCCGCGTGGAGCTGGACCGCCCGGTGCGCCGCGAGCGCGGCGACGAGGAAAGCGCCGTCCCCGTGGCCATCATGCTGGACGCGCAGACCGGCTACCTGCGCGTCACCACCTTCAGCAACGACAAGGTGGCCGAGGACCTGCGCGCCGCCGTGTCGCGGCTGGAAGGCCAGGGAATGCGGCGCCTGCTGCTGGACCTGCGCGACAACGGGGGCGGCATCGTGAGCGAGGCGTCCAACATCGCCAGCCTCTTCCTGCCCACGGGCGCCACGGTGTACGTGTCCGAGGGGCGCAAGGCCGAGGTGCACGACAGCGTCACGGTGCGCGGCGGCCTGTTCCGGCGCGACCGGGCGTACCCGCTGGTGGTGATGGTGAACGAGGGCACGGCCAGCGCCTCGGAGCTGCTTTCGGGCGCGCTGCAGGACAACGACCGCGCGCTCGTCGTGGGCCGGCCCACGTTCGGCAAGGCGCTGCTGATGCAGGGCTTTCCGCTGACGGACGGCTCGCTGATGATGCTGGTGATCGGCCACGTGAAGACGCCGTGCGGGCGCGTGGTGCAGCGGCAGTACCGCGGGCTGCGGCAGGCGGACTACTACCGTCTGGCCCGCACGCAGCGCGACACGGCGGGGCGGCCCACCTGCCGCACCGTGGGCGGGCGCACCGTGTACGGCGGTGGCGGCATCTATCCGGACGTGGTGATGCCGGAGGAAGAGCCCACGCCGGTGTGGCTGGCGCGGCTTTCGGAGCAGGGTGTGGTGACGCGCTGGGTGGGCGCGTACCTGACCGAGCAGGCGGCGGCGTTCACCACGGCGGACGCGCTGGCGGCCGATCCGCGGCTGCCGGCGGGCGGGCTGGCGGGCTTTCGCGCCTTTGCCACGGCGCAGGGGCAGACGCTGCCGCAGGGTGCCGACGCGGACCGCGCGCTGGAGCACATGCTGCTCCCGGTGCTGGCGGGCGCCAAGTGGGGTTCGGCGGGCTACTACCGTGTGTCGGCGGCGCTGGACCCGCAGATCACCGCCGCCGCCGCCGAATTCGGCCGCGCCGGCCAGATCCTGAACGCCGCCCCCTGATCGTGATCGTGGGTGGATCAAAAGAAGGAGCGCTCCACGCCGGGGCGCTCCTTCGTCTTTGTACGGCGATCTGCTCCAAAGACCACGACGGACTTCTGTCTCTCGCACTGACGCACTCACGCACCCAGCACTCACGCACTTCAGTTCCGAGCGTGCCCCCGCTGCGCGGGGTCGGGCTTCGCGCGCCGTAGGCAACGATACAGCTGTTGCCAACGGCGCCGAGCCCCCGGTTCGCGCCACGGTTGATCTCGTCGAGCGGAGTCGAAGCACGCGCGAACCGGGTTCTCGGCCCTCCGGGCGCGAATCCCTCACGCAACTCACCGCCGCCACACGCCCCGCTGGAACTCGCCATTTCTCCCGCCGCCCGACGATCCCCGCCGCCACGCCGAAGCGGCGGCCACAGTCCGCGCAGGCGGACTTCGTGCTTTTCCAGCGGCGAATTCATTCGCTCCTGGACAGGCGGACTCACGATGGTCGGCCCCTCACGCCAAAGCCGCCCCAGCAGTCCGCGCAGGCGGACTTCGCGCCGTTGTTGCCGCGACTTCAGTCGCCCCAGCACCGGCCTCGGCGACTTCCGGCGCCCGCATCCGCGCGGACGGCACGCTCCTTCTATGCATCCACCCGGAACACCGCCGCGCGACGGCGAGAGGCATCCCGATCCCCACCTCCAGCGACCCACCGTGAACAGCGACAACCGCCTTCCCGCCCGCGACGAACGGCTGCGGCGCCTGGACTCGCTCAGCTACCTGCTCGACAACTCCATCCGCGTTCCCGGCACGCAGGCGCGCGTGGGGCTGGACGCCGTCATCGGCCTCATCCCCGGCTTCGGCGACATCGCGGGCTCGGCCATGTCGGCGTACATCGTGGTGCAGGCGGCGCGGATGGGGGCATCCGTCCCCACCCTCATGCGCATGCTGCTGAACGTGGGCACCGAGGCGCTGGTGGGCACCATCCCGTTCGCGGGCGACCTGTTCGACGCGGCGTGGAAGTCCAACGCGCGCAACGTCACCCTGCTGCGCCGGGAGATGGAGGTGCCCGGCAGCACCCGCCGCGGCAGCGCGGCGGTCGTTATCGGGGTGATGGTGGCGCTGCTGGCCATCTTTGGCGTATTCGGCTTCATCGCGTTCCTCATCGCCCGCGCGCTCTGGCGGTTCATCTTCTGAGGCGCACCATCGTCTGGATGGACATGTCCTGGTGCCGCAACCATCCGCGGCGCCCGGACGCGTCTCTGGACGAGGCATCGGCCGCGCCGGCCCGCTGCGCCTGGTCGCTTCAACCCGGTCAGCCGACCCGGTGTACGCCGAAACCCGCATCCTCCCCATCCGTACACATCCGCAACTCTGGATTCCGCACATCCGCATCCCTGCATGGACGATGATTCAACAATCGCTGGACCGGCTGCACGCCCGGGTGGCGGCGTGGTGGTGGGCTTATCCGTTCACGGCCGTCACGCGCGGGCTGCTGGCGCTGTCCTTCATGCCGTCGGGGATGGTGAAGCTCATGGGCCACCGTTTCACGACGCTGCCGCTCAGCAGCCCGGTCGGCTTCTTCTTTGAGGCGATGTACCGCACCGGGTTCTACTGGAACTTCCTGGGTTTCGCGCAGGTGGCGGCTTCCGTGCTGCTCATCTTTCCGCGGACGGCCACGCTGGGGGCGGTGGTGTTCTTTCCCGTCATCCTCAACATTTTTCTGATCACCGTGTCCGTCGGCTTCGCTGGGACGTCGTTCATCACCGGGGCGATGCTGCTGGCGGGGCTGTACCTGCTGTGCTGGGACTACCCGCGCCTCAAGGGGATCGTCTTTCCCCAGCCGACGGCGCTCGGCCGCACCGCGCCGGCGTGGAGCGACGCGCGCATGCTGGCGATGACGGCAACCGTGGTGCTGGGCGCCGGGCCCACGCTGGTGATGGTGACGCGCGGCCTGGGCGGGCGCGGCTCGCTGATGGCGGGATTGGCGATGTTCGCCGTCTGCGCGGCGATCGGGCTCTGGCAACTGGTGATCGGCTACCGCGCCGCGCGACGTCCACAGGCCGCGTAGCAGTTCATCGACCGGGAACAAGAAAGCGCCCCGCATCCGAAGATGGATGCGGGGCACTTCTCGTCGTGGGGCGGGTTTCCCGGGCGGTGGCGCGCGGGTACTTTGGGTCGATCGTCCGATCCACCATTTCGCATCCCGGAGACCCGTGTACAGACGTCTCGCTCCGCTTGCCCTGGCGCTGCTGCCGGCCGCGCTCGCCGCGCAGGAGCCCCTGACCGGCTACTCGGCCGCGGCGGCCGCCCGGCAGCGCACCGCCGAAGCCGCCGCCGTGCGGGTGCCCAGCCCCGACCGGGCGCGCACCCTGTCGCGCGCGCTCGGCGCCGAAACGCACGTGGCCGGCACCCCCGCGCAGGAGCGCACCCGCGACTACGTGATCGCGCAGATGCGCGCCATGGGCATGCAGACCGAGGTGCGCACCTACCGCGTGTACATGCCGCACGCCACCTCCGTGCACGTGTGGCGCGTCTCGCCGGACATGCGCGAGCTGGAGCTGGGCGAGCCCGCCGTCCCCGGCGACAGCACCTCCGGGCTGGCGCAGTACCCGGCGGCCAACGGCTTCAGCGGCGCCGGCGACGTCACCGCCGAAGTCGTGTACGTCAACTACGGGCTGATCGAGGACTACGCGCGGCTGGACTCGCTGGGCGTGAGGGTGCGCGGCAAGATCGCCATCGCGCGCTACGGCCGCTCGTTCCGCGGCATCAAGGCGCGCGAGGCGGAGCGCAACGGGGCGGCGGCGCTCATCATCTACAGCGATCCGCGCGATGACGGATACCAGGTGGGCGAGGTGTATCCCGAAGGCCCCATGCGCCCCGCGGACGCCATCCAGCGCGGCAGCGTGCTGAACGGCGACGGCGACCCCTCCACCCCGGGCTGGCCCAGCGTGGAAGGCGCGCGTCGCCTGGCGGAATCGGAGATGGAGATCCCGCGCATTCCCGTGGTGCCCATGGCGTACGGCGACGCGGCGGAACTGCTGCGCGGGCTGGCGGGCACGCGCATTCCCCGCGACTGGCAGGGCGGGCTGCCGTTCCGATACCACGTGGGTCCCGGCCCGGTGGTCGCGCGCGTGCAGGTGCAGACGGATGCCGCCACCCGCGGCTACAAGGAGATCCACGACACCTTTGGCGTCATCCGCGGGAGCGAGTTCCCGGATGAGATCGTGGTGATCGGCGGGCACCGCGACGGCTGGGGCCCCGGCGCGGCGGACAACGTGAGCGGCACGGTGAGCGTGATCGAGGCCGCGCGCGCGGTGATGGAGCAGGCGCGCGCCGGCAACCCGCCGCGCCGTACCGTGCTGTTCGCCACGTGGGACGCCGAAGAGTGGGGCCTGTTCGGCAGCACCGAGTTCGTGGAGCAGGATTCCGCGCGCCTCATGCGCGGCGCCGTGGCGTACCTGAACCAGGACGTGGCCGCCACCGGGCTGGCGTTCAGCGGCGGCGGGTCGCCCTCGCTGCGTGCCGCGCTGCGGTCGGTGGCGCGCGGGGTGCCCGACCCGTCGGGGCAGGGAAGCGTGTACCAGGCGTGGCGCCGGCGCGAGCTTCTGCCGGATTCGCTTGAGCCCGCCATGGACGATCCGGGCGGCGGATCGGACTTCGCCGGATTCTACAACCACCTCGGCATTCCGCACTCCGAGTGGGGCTTCGGCGGCGCGTACGGCGTGTATCACTCGCAGTACGATTCGTTCGAGTGGATGCGCCGCTTTGGCGATCCGGAGTTCCGCGCGCACGCCGCCGCGGCGCAGGTGGGCGCCGCTCTCATGCTGCGCCTGGCCAACGCCGACGTGCTGCCGTACGACTACGCCGAGTTCGCGCGCACCATGAGCGGCTACCTCCCCGCGATGGATGCGGCGATCCAGAAGCAGGGGATTACCGCCTCCACCGCGCGGCTCGGCGACGCGATCGAGGCGATGCGCACGGCGGCGATGGAGTTCGCCACCGCGCGCGACGCGGCGCTGGCGGCGGGCGCGCCCGGGCGCGAGACGCTGCGGCGCACCAACGCGGCGCTCATGCGCGTGGAGCGGGCGCTCACCCGGCCGGAAGGGCTGCGCACGCGTCCCTGGTTCCGCGCGCTGATCTACGCGGCGGACGAAAACAACGGCTACAGCAACGTCGTGTTTCCGTCCATCTCCGAAGCCGTGCGCGACCGCAACGCCGAACTCACCGTGCGCGAGATCGCGGATCTTGCGTCGCGCTTCGAGGGCGCGGCGGCGGCGCTTCGTGATGCGCGCGGGGCTCTGGGCGGGCGCTGAGTCTGTTCAACTGCCCTCACGCGGAGGTCGCGGGGGTCGCGGGGGTCGCGGAGGAACTGAGTAAAAGACAGGGCCTCACGCAGAGACGCAGAGGCGCAGAGAAAGAACCAAAGAAATAAGGGGGATTGGGGATTCGGACGATGTTCTTCCCCCTGCTGTTCCCCCGCGACCTCCGCGACCTCCGCGTGAGAGCAGTTGATCCGTAAAAGCCGAGCGGCGGTGCGCACTTCGCGCACCGCCGCTCGTTCTCATCCCCCGCGCAACGGTCAGTTGCTGTCGTCGTCGCCGTCGTGATCGCCGTGGGCGTCGGCGAGGCTCTCGAGTTCCGAGGCCAGGCGCTGGATCTCGTCCTTGTGCTCGCGAAAGAAAGCCACGTTGTCCTTCAGCACGCCGGCCTCCATCTGCGCGAACGCGCTCTCCCCGCCCATTTCCACCATCGTGGCGGTGAACATCGTCTGCACCATGGAGAACAGGAAGGTCACGTACTCGCGGCTCGAAAGCCCCGCCTTGCCGATGGCGTCGCGGATGAGCGGCTCGCTCTCGAACGCCGACGCGATCATGCCGATGTCCGGCATCTCGTTCTCGGAGACCTCGAACCGGTTCTCCATGTTGATGCTCTCGTCTTCCAGCGCGTCCAGGTTGCGCGTGGCCGTCACGAACTTCTCCAGCCCCTCCATGGTCAGGCGGTGGTTGGACACCTCTTCGGTGAACATGGGGAACTGGGCGGAAGCCGACGGGGCGTGCGCCACCACCGCGCCCAGGGCCAGCGTGCCGAACAGGGCTGCGCGCGCGGCCACACGGCGGGCAGATTCAAGAAGCTGCATGGGATGAACTCCTGGGGATGACGATGAGAATCGTGCGCGGCGGCACGGGCGGGCAGCGTAGGATAATCACGCGCCCCGGCGGCGTCCACCGCCCTGATAGGCACCTACGCGGCGCGATCCGGGAAAGTTGCAGAGCGGGAGGGGGACGAACGAGGGGCGCGACGGAATTCATCCGCCGCGCCCCTCGCATCATCCACCAACCAGCTGCGCTCACTCCTACAGATTCTGCATCGCGCGCTCGATCTCCGCCTTGTGCTCGCGATACAGGCGGATGTTGTCCCGGGCCACGCCCGGCGGCATCCGCGCGAACCCGCTCGCGCCGGGTGCGTCCACCTCGCCCGACCTGATCATCGTCTCCAGAAGGGCGAACTGGATCAGCACGTACTCGCGGGTGGAGAGCCCCGCCTTGCGGATGGCGTTGCGCATGAGCGGCGCGCTGTCGATGAGCCCCGCGATCTCCCCGAGTTCATCGTCCGCCCGGGACACCGGCATCTGGTCGTCGATGTGCATCGGCTGCCCCTGCAGCGCCTCCAGGTTGCGCGACGCCTGCATCCACTTCTGCAGCGTGGGCGCGGTCAGCCGGTAGTTGGAGATCTCGGGCGAAAAGAGCTCATCCTGCGCCACGGCCGCGGGCGCGTGCATCGCCGCACCTCCCGCGGCCGGGACGAGCGACAGGGTCAGGCGCGCCGCCAGCCGGCGCAGGGAATCGCGAAGCCGCATGGAAAAAGCTCCCGAAATCAGCAGTCGAGGTTTCGTGATGGCAATGATTTGCATGCCCGACGCGAGGTCCGCCTCGGGCCTTCCGCGCATCCGCCGCGAAAGAATGCGGCTCGGGAGGGATGAGGCGCGGGGCGCGGCGATCCATCTGCCGCGCCCCGCGTGTCCATCACCCGGCCCGGATCACATCGCCACGCGCGGCGGCGTGGGGTCCAGGATGGGGAGCGAGCCCGGCGGGCGGCCGTTGTAGCCGGCCCCCAGCGGCACCTTGATGCACGCCGCGAAGTGGCCGCCGCCCTTGTCCGCCAGCGGCGGGACGATGTTGGCGCAGTCCTGGTCCTTGAGCGGATGGTAGCAGCGCGGGTGAAACGGGCACCCCGACGGCGGATTGGCCGGCGAAGGGACGTCGCCCTGCAGCATGATGCGCTCGCGCTTGATCCGCGGGTCCGGAATGGGGACGGCCGACAGCAGCGCCTGCGTGTACGGCATCAGCGGGTTGCGGTACAGCTCCTTGCTGTCCGCCAGCTCCACGATGCGCCCCAGGTACATGACCGCCACCCGGTTGGCCATGTGCTCCACCACCGACAGGTCGTGGGCGATGAACAGGTAGCTCAGCCCCAGCTGGTCCTGCAGGTCCTGCATGAGATTGATGACCTGCGCCTGCACCGACACGTCCAGCGCCGACACCGGCTCGTCGCACACGATCAGCTCCGGCTCCACCGCCAAGGCCCGCGCGATCCCCAGCCGCTGCCGCTGCCCGCCGCTGAACTCGTGCGGATAGCGCACCGCGTGCTCCGGCCGCAGCCCCACCACGCGCAGCAGTTCGGCGATGCGGTCCTTGGCCTTCTGCCCCGTCGCGATCCCGTGAATCGACAGCACTTCCCGCAGCATGTCGCTGATGGTCATGCGCGGGTTCAGCGAGCTGTACGGGTCCTGGAAGACGATCTGCACCCGGCGCCGCATCTTGCGCAGCTCCGTCTTGTCCATCGCCAGGATGTCGCGCCCGTCAAAGCTCGCCTCGCCCGACGTGGGCTCGATCAGCCGCAGAATGGCGCGTCCCGTGGTGCTCTTTCCGCAGCCGGATTCGCCCACCAGCCCCAGCGTTTCGCCGCGGCCAAGGAAGAACGAGACCCCGTCCACCGCCTTGACGTCGCCCACGTGGCTGTTGAAGAAGCCCTTCCGGATGGGGAAGTACTTCTTCAGCTTGCGCACCACCAGGAGCGAGCCTTCCGGCGCCTCCATGTCGTCGGGCGTTTCGCCGCGCAGATCGCTGTCGCCCTTGGCGGGGGGCAGCGCGGCGGCGGCGGATCCCGCCTTGTGCACGGCGCGGCTGGACGCAGTCGCCGCGTTCCCGCCCGCGGCGGCGCGCTCCACCCCCGCGCCGATCAGCGGCTCGCTTGCGGCGTGTGCCTGCTCGCCCCCGCTGCGCAGTCCATCTCCGGCGCCCTGTCCCCCCGCGGGGGTGCGCCCTTCCGGCGTGGCCGCCATCTACAGAACCTCCAAGTCGTCAGCGGCCGGCACATCCGGCAGCTCGCCCGCGACGGGCGTGGCGGCGGCGGTGCCCGCCAGCGTGCTTCCATCCGTCCATCCGCCCATGGCGCGGCGCTCCGGGTACTTCACCAGCCAGCACTTGTTGCGGCGGCCCGGACCGACCTCGAACAGGGGCGGCTCTTCCTTTTCCGGCTTTTCCCAGCTGTACGGGCAGCGGTCCTGAAAGCGGCACCCCTGCGGCCAGTTGAGCGGCGAGGGCACCACGCCCGGAATCACCGCCAGGCGCCCCACGTCCTGCCCCAGCTTGGGCATGGAGCGCAGCAGCCCCTCGGTGTACGGGTTCTGGGGATTGTGGAACACGTCGTCCACCGGCCCCTCTTCAAACACCTGGCCGGCGTACATCACGATCACCCGGTCGCACGTCTCGGCCACCACGCCCAGGTCGTGCGTGATCAGGATGATGCTCATCCCCAGCTCCTGCTGCAGCTTGTTCAGCAGCTCCAGGATCTGGGCCTGAATCGTCACGTCCAGCGCCGTCGTGGGTTCGTCCGCGATCAGCAGCTTGGGGTCGCACGCCAGCGCCATGGCGATCATCACCCGCTGCCGCATGCCGCCGGACAGCTGGTGCGGATACTCGTCCACCCGCTGGTCCGGAATGGGAATGCCCACCAGCTGCAGCATCTCGATGGCGCGGGTGCGCGCGGCCTTCTTGCTGAGCCCCTGGTGCAGCCGCAGCGATTCCATGATCTGCTCGCCCACCGTGAACACGGGGTTCAGCGAGGTCATGGGCTCCTGAAAGATCATGGCGATGTCGTTGCCGCGGATCTGCCGCATCCGCTGCTCCGACGCGCGCGCCAGGTCTTCCATTTCGCCATTGGATCCGCGGAACAGGATTTTGGATCCGTCCTGGATCTTGCCCGGCGGCTGCGGAATCAGGCGCATCACCGAAAGCGAGGTGACGCTCTTGCCGCTGCCGGACTCGCCCACGATCCCCAGCGTTTCGCCGGGGTTCACGTGAAACGACACGCCGTCCACCGCCCGCGCCACGCCGTTGTCGGTGCTGAACCAGGTGCGCAGGTTTTCCACCTGCAGAATCGGCCCGCTTCCCGCCGCCGGGACCACGTGGATGTCGCTCTGCGTCAAATCAACCCCCATTCCCTGTACGCGGTCCACTGGCTCGGCCGCTCCACCCACATCCACGTCGGGTCAATCCACAGCCCGGGGATCACTTCGCTCGTTACACGTCCCGCGCCGTCCAGCGGCGCCGGTTCGTACGCACCGCCCGCGGACAGCCGGTACGGTTCCATCGTCTCCGCTTCCGGATCGATGATCCAGTACTCGCGCACGCCGGCCTCGGCGTACTCCCTGAACTTTTCGCGCCGGTCGCGCACGCGGCTTTCGGGGCTCAGGATCTCCACCGCCAGGTCCACCGCGCCCTGCACGTACGTGCGGTGAAAACGGTCCATGTGCTCGGGCGCCAGATAGAACACGTCCGGTTCGCGCCCGGAGCGGCCCAGCCGCACCTGAAATCCCGCGGGCCCCACCAGTCCGCCGATTCCCTTGCGGTCGACGTAGCCGTCGAGCACGGAAGAAAGAAAGCGCATGATCAGCAGATGCCGGTCCGTTCGCGGACTCGCGTACAGGATCTCCCCGTCCACCCATTCAGCCCGGACTCCGTCGGCGTTCGCGAGGAAGTCTTCGTAGCTGATTCTGTCCGATCGGTGCTCAGCCTGTGCGAACATGCCATTCACCTCTGCGTTCAGCGGGCCGGGGGGTCGCCATGCGCGGCGTCCAGCCGGTCACCGCGGTCCGGGTCACCGGACTCGCGGAGCATTCTCATCCAACGGAAAGATCACGTCCCGCGGTACGGGTCGGGCCCGTCGCTCCGCGTCAGATCAATCCCCATTCCCTGTAGGCCGCGAACTCATCCGGATCGTCGGCCCACATCCACACTGGATCAATCCACAACCCCGGAATGACGTCGCTCGTCACGCGCGCGGGAGTGCCGAGCGCGACCGGCTCGTAAACCTCTCCTCCGGCACCGAGGTGAAAGACCTCGATCGTTTCCTTGTCCGGGTCGATCAGCCAGTACTCTCGCACGCCGTACTGCGCGTATTCGCGGTGCTTGTCGCGCCGGTCGCGCACGCGGCTGTCGGGCGAGATCACCTCCACCGCCAGGTCTACCGGCCCCTCCACGAACGTCCGCGTCAGCCGGTGCATGTTCTGCGGCGCCACGTACGACACGTCCGGCTCGCGCCCCACTCTGGGTCCCAGCCGCACCTGAAAGCCGGCCTGCATCACCCGTCCGCCGATCCCCTTCAGGCGCACGTATCCGCCCAGCGCCTTGTAGAGAAACCCGCTGATCAGCAGGTGCCGGTCCGTCTGCGGGCTCATGTACAGGATCTCCCCGTCCACCCATTCAGCCCGGACTCCTTCGGCGTTCGCGAGGAAGTCTTCGTAGCTGACCCAGTCCGATCGGTGCTCAGCGTGTGCGAACATGCCATTCACCTCTGCGTTCATCGGGCCGGGGGATCACCATGCGGCGTCCTGCCGGGGCCCGCGGTCCACACCGGAACCGCGGGAGTCGTCGTCGTGCGAAAAGATCAGGTCCGCAGGCGCGGGTCCAGCGCGTCGCGCAGGCCGTCGCCCAGCAGGTTGAAGGCGACCACGGTCAGCACGATGGCCAGGCCGGGGAAGGTGGCGATCCACCACGCCTGCGTAAGCGCGTCGCGCCCGTCACTCACCATGTTGCCCCACGTGGGCGTGGGCGGCTGCACGCCCAGGCCCAGGAACGACAGCGACGCTTCCGTCAGGATCGTCAGGCCGATGCCCAGCGTGGCCGACACGATCACCGGCGCCATGGTATTGGGGATGACGTGCCGCATGATGATGCGCAGGTCGTTCATCCCCAGCGCCCGCGCCGCCTGCACGAACTCGCGCTCACGCAGGCTCAGCACCTCGCCGCGCACGATGCGCGACGTGCCCATCCATCCCGTCAGCCCCAGGACCACCACCACCAGCCAGAACGACGGGTTCTCGAAGATGGCGATCACCACGATCAGCAGCACCAGGCGCGGAAACGCCAGCATCATGTCCGTGAAGCGCATCAGCACGCCGTCCACCCAGCCGCCGAAGTAGCCGCTCA
Source organism: Longimicrobium terrae (assembly GCF_014202995.1). Classification (NCBI taxonomy): domain Bacteria; kingdom Pseudomonadati; phylum Gemmatimonadota; class Longimicrobiia; order Longimicrobiales; family Longimicrobiaceae; genus Longimicrobium; species Longimicrobium terrae. The sequence goes on along the minus strand of NZ_JACHIA010000026.1, from coordinate 32,734 downwards.
GCGCGCCCACCATCGTCCCCAGCGTGATGCTGATGGCGACAGCGACGAAGCCGATGGACAGCGAGATCTGCGAGCCGTACAGCGTGCGGCTGAAGATGTCGCGGCCGAACTTGTCGGTGCCGAACAGGTGCTCGGCCGACGGGGCCAGGTAGCGCGAGGTGATGATGTCGCCCTGCGCGGCCGGGTCGTACGGCGCGATCAGCGGCGTCAGCAGCGTGATGACGTACAGCAGGATCATGATGGCCAGCCCGAACATGGCCAGCCGGTTCTTCTTGAAGTGGCGCGCCGCGATGGACCACTGCGAGTCGCCGCGCACCCGCCCCTTGGCCAGCTGCGCGGGAGACACCGACTTCCACGTCCACCACAGCATGGTGAGCACCACGGCCGCCAGCGCCACCAGTGCCACGTACCAGTCCCACCGCACCCGCACCCCGGTGGGGTTGGCGCGCCGGGCCTGGATGGTGGACCAGCTGATGAACAGCACCGCGAAGGTGAAGCCCCAGGCCAGCACCAGGGTCACCACCCGCGTCCACACCACGCCGCCGCCGCGGGGGCCATTGCCGGTGGGGGGGAGAGGCATGCCGCCGGCCGGCATGGGCTCGGGCGGTACGGACTCGACGTCGGGAGAAACGCGGACCATGGTTCAGTCGTTCCGGATGCGGGGGTCCACCACGGCGTACAGCGCGTCCGACAGCAGGTTGCCGAACACCACCATCGCCGCGATCACGAACGAGGTTGCCATCACCATCGGGTAGTCGCGCGCCAGAATGGCTTCCACGATGGCGCGCCCCATTCCCGGCCAGGCGAAGATCGTTTCCACCAGCACCGCGCCCGAAAGCAGGAACGGCAGGTACAGCCCCAGCAGGGTGATGATGGGGATGAGCGCGTTGCGCAGCGCGTGGCGGAAGATGACGGTGCGCTCCGACAGGCCCTTGGCGCGGGCCGTACGGATGTAGTCCTGGTGAATCACTTCCAGCATGGCGCCGCGCATGTACCGCGCGACGCCCGCCGCCGAGCCCACGCCCAGCGCGATGGCGGGAAGGATCAGGTGCAGAAAGCGGTCGCCGATCTTGCCGCCCGCCGAAAGGTAGTCGTAGTCGATGCTCGTCATTCCCGACGCAGGCAGGGCGAGCGGCCATCCGGCCTGCCCCGCGTGCAGCGAAAAGATGAGGATGAGCATCAGGGCGAACCAGAAGCTCGGCATCGAATAGAAGAACAGCGCCACGAAGGTCAGCACGTTGTCGGCGATGCTGTACTGGCGAACCGCCTGCACGATGCCGATGAGCATGCCGATCACGAAGATCACCACCAGGGAGATCAGCGTGAGCTGCAGCGTGTTCCACAGGATCTCGGGAAGGATCTCGTTGATGGGCCGCATCTGCCCGAACGAGTAGCCGAAGTCGCCCCGCACGAAGCTCCACAGCCACTTGAAGTACTGCACGTGCAGCGGCTGGTCGAGCCCGAAGTTGCGGCGCATCTGGTCCAGCACCTCGGGGCTCACGTTGGGGCTGGCGAACTTGAGCACCGGGTCGCCCGGCGCCATGTGCAGCACGAAGAAGATGAGCGTCAGGATCCCCAGCAGAAGGGGAATGGCGCCGAGCAGCCGCCGGACCAGGTATGCGATCATCCCCTTATCTCGATCCTCCCTCTGAGCTGTCGGCCTTCGCCCCGCGCCCCGGCGCGTCGCGAACCCACCATTCCCAGCTGCGCGCGTAGGCGCCGAAGCTGGTGACGTGCGTGCCCTGCACCCGGTTGTTAACGCCGGTTACCGGGTCGTAGTAGTACAGTGACGTATACGGCTGGTCCTGCACGATCCTGGCCGCCACGGAACGCCACAGCGGGTTGGCCCCCTCCGGCCGGGCCTGGGCCGCCGCCCGGGCGATCAGCGAGTCCGTCTCGGCGCTGCTGTACCCGGTGAGGTTGTACGCACCGCCGCTGGTCCACATGGCCGACACGTCCGGCGTGAGCGAGACGCCCCAGCTGGTGAGCACGGCCTCGAAGTCGTGGTCCACCAGCATGCGCTGGTTGAGCGCGCCCAGCTCCAGCATCTGGATCCGCATGTCGGCCCCCACGGCCTTCCACTGCTGCTGCAGGATGGTGGACACGTCCTGCCGGCGCTGGTTGCCCGTGTTGGTCAGCAGGGTAAAGCGCAGCGGCCGCCCGTCCTTTTCGCGGATTCCGTCGCCGTCCGCGTCGCGCCACCCCGCCGAGTCCAGCAGCGCCCGCGCCCCCGCCGTGTCGTACGCCAGCGGCCGGACGGCCGGGTCGTACAGATCGCGGAAGATGGGGGGGTACGGGCCGGTGGCCGGGGTGGCGAACTCCCCCATGGCCAGCGTCTGCACGATCCCCGGCACGTTCACCGCCATCCCCAGCGCGCGCCGCACCCTCGCGTCGCGAAAGGCGGCCACCTTGCGCTGATTGTACGCCACGAACTCCCAGTACCGGTCGTCCTCGCGCTCCCAACGCAGATTGGGTGCCTGCCCGCGCAGCTCCCGCACCCGTTCGAAGGTGATGCCGCGCCCCACGTCCACCGTGCCGTTGCGCAGCTCCGTGACCCGGGTGCCGGGGTCGGGAACCACGCGCAGGACGATGCGGTCCAGCCGCGGGCGGAATTCCTCCGGAAAATGCGGGTTGTGCACCAGCGTGGTCTGCCGCCCGGCCTGCCGCGCGCCCACCTTCCACGGGCCGCTCACCACCATCGTCTCCAGCCGCCCCAGCACGGGGTGCGAGGCCAGCCGCTCCGGCGGGGTGGAGGCGTACACGTGCTCCGGCATGATGCCGGTGCCCGCGTCAAAGAGCATTTCCGGGTAGTGGCGCTTGAAGTGGAAGACGACGGTGGAGTCGTTTTCCGCGCGCACCGAGTCCAGCTGCTTGGTGACGTCGGAGTGCGGCGAGGCGGCGCGCGGGTCCGCCAGGGTGCGGTAGGTCCACACCACGTCGCGCGCGGTGATGGGTTTGCCGTCGGACCAGCGCAGCGCGCTGCGCATGCGGAAGCGGATGGCCGTGGAGTCCGGCCCCGTGTACTCGTGCAGCCAGGCGATGGCCATGGGCGAGTCGTCGGAGGTCTGGTAGACCAGACGCCCGTTTTCCCACGCCTGCGCGGTGAGCCCCATGTACATCATGTCCATGAGGTCGCCGTCGGGCGCTCCCGTGAACAGCAGGGGAAGCGGCTGCTGCACGTCGCCCGCCTCGGCCACCACCACGGTGCCGCCGAGTTTAGGCTCCGCGCCGCCGCCGCGCGGGGCGGCGGTCTTCTCGCCAGACCCGCCGCCGCCGTCCGTGCACGCCCCCAGCACCACCGCCAGCGCGGCGGCCGTCCGCCGCGCGCCCCGCATCCATCCGCCCGTGTAGTTCATCCGGTTATCCGCCGCCGCCCTGCCGGGCGCGGCCGTTGGGGAGAAGGTACCCACTGTCTGCGCCCGGCGCGCCGGCGCGTGCCCGTCGCGCACCCGGCTGCTCACATCGTCCAGGCGCTCTTTGGAACAGGAAAAGGCGCGGGGTCAGCCAGCCGCCTGCACGACGCGCCTCGCCGTCCATGATGCCGTGGAAGTCTCGAGCCTGGTCGATGGTGCGCGGTAGGGCGTTCACGGACGGCTTCCGTCCATCCGCCCGCGGCCCGGCCATCGACGGCCATCCCGACCGCGCCGGCCCGGTCCGGACCTCACGGGGCAGGTCCGATACGGTCCGCCCGCTCGCGGCTGCCCGCGTAGATCGTGAAGGTAGCGCGGCGTGGGCGGGATTTCGGTTCACGATCCGCGCGACCGGGGATCGTCGTCATCAAACGTCAGGAGAGCGGTTCGCGCGCCGGGGGAGCCGGGCGCGGGAGAGCCCCGCGCCTGGCGGGGCTCCCCCGGTATGCCTGCCTGCGGATCCGGCGGTCTAGCGGCCGCGGTGCCACCACTCGGCGATGTTCACGATCTTGCTGCGCGCGTCGGTCTGCACGTTGCGCACGCGCGGGCCCACCCCGGCCAGGTCCTCGGTCCAGTACAGAAAGGTGATGGGCTGGTCCTGCTGCAGCAGCTGCGACCACTGCGCCCACAGCTGCTTGGCGGCGGCGGGATCGGTGCTGCGCATGGCGCGGCTGGCCAGCTCGTCGCCCTGGGGATTGCAGTACCCGGTGCGGTTGGCGCTGCCCTTTACTCGCGCCTGCGCGCAGGAGAACAGGGGCGAGGGATCGACCTTGAAGGTGTCCAGGCTCCAGTTGGCCAGCACCGCGTCGTACTCGCGCCCCTTGTACTGCTGCAGCATGGACTGGAACTCCTGCGGGCGGATCTGCAGGTCCACGCCGATCTGCTTGAGCTGCCGCTGCACCACCTGCGCGATGTCGCCGTGCGAGCGGTTGGCGGAGTTGATGGTGAGCGAAAAGCGCAGCGGCTGCCCGCCCTTGTCCAGAACGCCGTCGCGGTTGGTGTCCGTCCACCCCGCCTGCTGCAGAAGCTGCTTGGCCGCGTTGGCGTCGTACGGCAGCGGCTGCATCTGCGTGTACATGGGGCTCCACGCCGGGATCATCCCCGTTGCCGGCTGCCCGTAGCCCTGCAGCAGCCCGGTGATGATCTGCTGCCGGTCGATGCCCATGGTGAGCGCGCGGCGCACGCGGGCGTCGGCAAAGAGCGGCCGGGTGTTGTTCCACGCAAAGAAGGTGAACTCGCGCGACGGGTAGTGGCGCAGCTCCAGCCCGCGCTGGCCGTCGATGGACTTGGCCTGGTCCGGCAGCAGGGTGTAGCCGATCATGTCGGCCGTGCCGTTCACCAGCTCCGTGACCATGGTGGTGGCCTCGGGGACGATGCGGAACACCACGCGGTCCAGGTTGGGGCGGCCGCCCAGCGCCTCGGGAAAGTCCGGGTTGGCCTCGAAGGTCACCGACTGCGTGGGCTTCCAGTCCGCGAACTTGAAGGGCCCGCTGCCCACCGGGTTGCGGTTGAACGGCGCGGTGGAAAGCTGCCCTGGCGCCACGTTGGCCAGCAGGTGCCTGGGCAGCGGCGGCCACCAGAAGGCGTCCAGCGCCTGCGCGTGCGGGGCCACGAAGCCGAAGCGGATGGTGTACGGGTCCACCACGGTGGCGGACTTGATCATGTTGACGTACGCCGAGCCGATCAGCGACGCGGTGGCCGAGTCCTTGGCCAGGTCAAAGGTGAACTTGACGTCCTCGGCCGTCACCGGCTGGCCGTCGTGCCACTTCACGTCCTTGCGCAGAAAAAAGACGACGGCGGTGTCGGAAAGCTCCCAGCGCTCGGCCAGCCACGGCTTGGGGTTCAGCTTCTCATCATACTGGATGATGGGCGTGAACAGCATGTGCTTGATGACGTCGTCCGTCGTCAGCGCCGTGTTGGTGACGGGGTTGAACGCCTGAAAGTCGGTGAGCACGGCCACGACGCCGGTGCCGCCCCGCTGCGGGGTTCCGTCGTCCTTGCCGGCTCCGCCCGCGTCGCCGCCCCGGTCTCCTCCGCCGCAGGCGGTGAGGGCCGCGGCGAGCAGCGCGGCCAGCGCGGTCCTGGCGTGTCTGGCGTTCATCCCATTCCCCGTGATCGTCGGTGTTGGATCGCGCGGCTCGGGGCCGCGAAACGGGTCAACGATGCCAAGTCCATGCCGGGTCCTCGTAGCGCGCCCGGTGGCCCGCCGCGCGCTCCTCGTCCTCGGCGGAGAGCGTGTCCTCCACGAGCTCGCCGCCGACCGATTCGCGCCATCCACCGGCGATGGCGTTGGAGAGGTCCCGCCAGTCCGGAACGGTGCCCATCAGCTCGGCCAGCGCGGCCGGAGGCGAGGCGGCGGGGAGGGCGGCGCCGGGGTGCATCAGCTCCGCCAGCAGCGCCTGGTCGTCGTGCAGGATCAGCGAGCCGTGCTGCAGAATGACGCCGCGCTCCCGCCGCTGCGCGCTCCCCACCAGCTTGCGGCCGCCCGCCACCACCTCCCCCTCCACCGGCTGCTCAAAGCACGGCGCCAGCGAGGGAAGCGGGGCGCGCCCACCGCCCGCGGGCTGCAGGTGCGCGTCCACGCCCAGCGCGCGCAGGCCGGCCACCAGGGCGCGGTTTACGGCGGCGTACGCGTGCCGCGGCGAGCCCAGCACGTTGTCGCGCACGGCGACGGAATAGGTGAGTTCGCGGGCGTGCAGAACGGCGCGTCCCCCCGTGGGCCTGCGCACGACGTCCAGCCCGCGGCGGCGGATCTGGTCGCGGTCGTAGCCGTCGCCGGGCTGGTTGCGGCCCAGCGACAGGCAGGCCGGGTTCCACCGGTACAGCCGCAGGGTGGGCGGGCCGCCCGCGCGCACGGCGTCGGCCAGCGCTTCATCCACGGCCATGTTCCACGCCCCCGGGGCCGGCGCGGTGTTCAGCAGCCGCCAAGCGGGGCGGGGCTCGGGGTTGGTCTGCATGTGGGTGGATGGTAGGCCGCCGGGGGGGCGGGCGTCAAGGCGATACGGACGCTTTCCGCCCGTTTGCACCGCCGCTCGCCATCCCGGGCGAGGAAAACGGCGGATCACGCAGAGCAGCGGAGCAGCAGAGGGAAATCATCCCGGGCTGCCACGCGTCTTTTTCGCCCGCCATCCGCAGGGAACAGCGTCGTTCGTGGCTCGCTGCGTCAATCATCGACCGATGGGAGGAATGATGAGGATCGATTCACGGCTTGCCGCGGTGCGCTCATCGGGATGGCAGATCGCCGGGCTCGGCAGCGGGACGACGGTGGGGAGGGCGGTGGGGAGGGCGGTGGGGAGGGCGGTGGGGAGGGCGGGGCGGATGATGGCGGGGCGGGGGATTGCCATCCGATGGCGGCTAAGGATGTTACGTATCGAATGTAACGACGGGCCGGAATGCGCGGACGGGCTGCTCCGATGGGAGCAGCCCGTCCGTTTTCCGTCAGGCGGCGTGCGTCAGAAGGCCGCGAGGCCGGTCACGCTGACGGGGAACGCACCCGTGAGGTTGTTCTGCGGCGTGAGCGAGCCGTCGCTCCCCACGCGGAACACGTGAATGCCGCGGTCGCCGGCGGTGAGGGCGTACAGGTACCCGTCCGCGTACGCCATGTCCAGCGGCATGCTCATGGCGCCCGTGGAGCCGCTCACGCCGTCGCTGCGCATGCGGGTGAGCGCGCCGTTGCTGCCGATGCTGAAGCCCGTGATGGTTCCGCTGCCCGTGTTGGTGGTGTAGGCGTAGCGGCCGTCGGGGGTCGTCTGGATCCAGCAGGCGGCCGTTTCAGTCGTCGGCACCGCGGCGGCCACCGGCGTCACGCCGTTGCCGCTGAACACCAGCGACGCCACCGAGCTGCCGTCCATGACCGCGGCCCGGTTGGGGCCGATGTTGCCGATGGACAGAATGTAGCGCCCCGACGCATCGAAGTCCGCGCCGAACGGCGTGGGCCCGGGCGACGGAATGACGGTGGGGCCGGTCGCGGTGACGCCGTTGTTGAGCCCGTACAGCACCAGGTTGTTGGTCATCTTTTCGGTGACAATGATGGCCTGGCCGTTGGGGGTGATGCGGATGGAGCCGGGCCCGGTCATCGCCGCGCCGCTGAGCGGGCGGGTGCTGCCGGACAGCGCGGTGAGCGTGCCGTCGGTGCCCACGCGGAAGCCGCTGATGTTGCCGCCGTTCATGGCGTTCACCACGTACAGCACGTCGCCGTTGTGGGCCAGGCTCACGGGCATGACGCCGCCGGAGCTCACCGTGCTCACGCGGGTGAGCGCGCCGGAGCTGGAGACGCGGAACGAGGTGACTTCGTTGCTGCCGGCGTTGGTCACAAAGAGCAGGCGGTTGTCACTGGACAGAATTACCGCGTCCTGCGATTCCAGCGGGTCGGCGCCGAACACCGGGTGCGGGCCGCTGCCGCGCCCGCCGGTGGCCACCGAGTCCACGCGCGCCAGGGTGCCGTCGTCAAAGCGCTGAAACACGATCACGTAGTTGGCGCTGGCCGCGTTGTTCATCGTGAACACCGCGCCCGCGTTGTTGTTGTCGTCGTCGTCGCTGTCGAACACGCCGTCGCACGCCGCGAGCGGCAGAGCAGCCGCCGCGAGGATCCACCATGCTTTCATTCCACGCCTCCACATCCCTGGGTAATCCCGTACTCGTCCTTCCGCCGCCCCGGCGGAGGACATTCAGACCGGCCGGGCGCGTTCGCCATGACATCGGCGAACACGTCGGGCCGGGGCGCCGGTCAGGCAAGAGGCGGACCCGGTTTCCGGTGCGCAAACGGATGGTCTGCAGGCCTTTGGGGGATGGGTGGAGATTGGGAAGGCCGAAAAGAAGCGCGGGTATGAAGAAGGTTTGTCCAGTCGGTTGGCCGGGCGTGGGACCGGATCGTGCGCCCAGCGAAGCCCGGCGCGGCGGCGGGCTCCGCCCTCCCCCCAGCCCCTCGCCCCGCAAGCGGGGGAGGGGGAGCCGTTCGGCGCGGAGGCGGGTCCGGGGCGCGTCGGCCGACTGCCCGCTCTGGTGGCCGCAAGCGCGGTCTGACTCCCAGGTCTCAACGCGGGTGAAGCCCCGAACGTCGCGCGCAGCGCGCCGTGTCGGGGCTTTGCGCCGTTGGAGCGGCGGATTCATCCGCTCAACGAAGCCGCGGACGCGCGGCATTGTTTCTTGTCGTCCCGGCCTGTCGCCGCGCATCCGTCTATCCGGATGCGCAACGCACCGCTTTGCGTCATCCACCGAACGAGAAAGCGCCCTCCCCGGTTGCCGGGAAGGGCGCTTTTCATCCACGGAACGACGGTGGATCAGAGTTCGTAGGAGCCGCCGGGCTGCATGATTTCCACGCGCGCGGTGTCGCCCACCATCTCCCGGAACGCTTCCGGGTTCTGGTTGATGAGCTCGAACGTGTTGTAGTGCATGGGGATGACCACTTCCGGCTGAATCATCTCCACCGCGCGGGCCGCATCCTCCGGCCCCATGGTGAAGTTGTCGCCGATGGGGAGCAGCGCCACGTCCACGCGCCCCTGCAGCAGCTGCAGATCCATGATGAGCGCCGTGTCGCCGGCGTGGTACACCGTGGGCCCGCCGTCCAGGCTGATCAGAAAGCCGCAGCAGTCGGTGGTGTACGCGCCGTTCTTGTCGCCGTCGATGCTTCCCGTGTGCAGCGCGGGCGTAAGCTTCACCCGGCCGAAGGGGAACACGTACGCGCCGCCGATGTTCATTCCGTGACCCTTCTTGACTCCCTCTTCCTGCTGGCAGAAGCTCACCAGTTCAAAGGTGGAGATCACGGTGGCGTCGTGCTTCTTCGCCAGCTTCACGCAGTCGGCGAAGTGGTCGGAATGGCCGTGCGAAACGAGGATGTAGTCCAGCTTCTCCACATCCTTGCTCTTGATGTCGGAAAGCGGATTGTCGTCCAGGAAGGGATCGATCATGATCCGCGTCCCGTCCGGTGCTTCCAGTGTGAAGCACGAGTGTCCGTGGTAGAGCAGACGGGCCATGAAAATCGCCTCCGGCGAGAAAAGCAGTGCGAAAGTACGAAGGTACGAGAGTACGAAAGTGCGGAGGGGGATGGATTCCGCTCCGCACTTCCCGTTCGTCGTCAGCCGATGAGGGCGCTGTAGGCGGCGGCGTCCAGCAGGCCGTCGACCGCGGACGGGTCGGCAAGGCGGATCTTGATCATCCACCCCTCGCCATACGGATCGCTGTTCACCAGCGCCGGGTTGCCGTCGAGCGCGCCGTTGCTCTCCACGACCTCGCCCTGAAGCGGCATGAACAGCTCGGAAACCGCCTTGACCGCCTCGATGGTGCCGAAGGGCGCCATGGCGTCGTAGGATGAGCCCGCCTTGGGCAGCTCCACGAAGACAATGTCGCCCAGCTGGTCCTGGGCGTATTCGGTAATGCCGACCGCAAACACGCCATCCTGCCCCTCGACGGGGCGGAGGTACTCGTGCTCACGGGTGTATCGCAGGTCCTGCGGGACGTTGGCCATGGTTTCTCCGCGCGGTTCAGCCGGTTCGGAACGCCGGGAGAATAGGCCGGGCACCGGGGCCGGTCAAGCGACGCGTGCGCGAACGGTCATCCCCAGGGGACGAACATCCACAGCACGGCCAGTTCCGCCGCCTCGCACGCGGCCCCGCAGACGGGTCCGTTGACCCCCGCGAACCGGTCCACCAGAAACGCGGTTGCCGCCAGCGCCAGCACCGCGCCGGCGGTGATGGCGTACGCCGTCCACACCGGGTCCGGCGAGGCGATGGTGAGCAGCGAAAGCACGGCGACGGCCACCCAGGTGGCGGACCAGAGCGGCACCCCGCCCGCCGCGGGGATGCGCGCGTCATGCGGCGGGGCGGCGGCGTAGGTGCGCAGCGCGTGCACCATGGCCCACCGGCCCAGCGCGGCCGCAACCATGGGCGCCACCGGCGGGGCGTGCGCCAGCGCCGCCACCTTGGCCAGCAGCAGCAGCCCCAGCGCGGTTCCGCCCATCACGCCCAGCCGCGAGGCGCCCAGCGCTTCCGTGCGCCGCCGCCGCGTGTCGTCGTCCGTGGATACGGCCGGGGCGAAGGCGGCGTCGCAGGCGCGGGCCCATCCGCCCAGCGTGTCCGCGCCCGTCACCAGCAGCCATGCCGCCAGCGCCAGCACGGCGCGCGCGTCGGCGGGAAGGGGAAGCAGGAGCGCCGCCGCGGGAAGGAGGCCGATGACCAGCCCGACCAGCGGGTAGAAAGCCGTCGCCTGCCGCAGCTCGTCCGCGTCCGGCGGATGGGCGTCGCGCGGGCGCCAGAGCGTGAGCAGCCCCGCCGCGCGCCGCAGCCGGCGCAGGGGCGAGTGTGGTGGTTCGGTGAATTCCATCCCGTGCGGATCGTCGGTCGGCAAGCGGCCCGGCGCGGTGCCGGGGCGAGCAGGCGGCTTCCGCACGGGGCGGGCCGGGAGCGATCCGCTTTCCGCCACGGACGTTGTCGGATGCACGCGGCTGGCGCATAATGGGCGGGATGAATTCCTCCATCCGCCGAACGCCCGTGATGCTGCGAACCGAGCGCCTGCTTCTGCGCGAATTTCAGCGCGACGACTGGGAGTTGATGCACGCGTACCAGAACGATGCGCGGTATCTGCGCTACTACGATCGCGAGCGGATGGATCCGGGCGAGTCGCAGACGCTGGTGGCCGCCTTTCTGTCGTGGCGGGCAGACCGGCCGCGCATCAAGACGCAGCTGGCCATCGAGCTTGCGGCCACGGGGGAAATGATCGGCAACGTGGGCGTGCGGCGCGACGACCCGGCCGGCAGCGACGCGGAGATCGGGTACGAACTGAATCCCGACCACTGGGGGCAGGGCTTTGCGACGGAGGCGGCGCTGGCCATGCGCGACTGGGGATTCGGCGAGCAGGGGCTGACGCGGCTGCACGCCCACTGCATCGCGGACAACGCGGCGTCATCCAACGTGCTGGAGAAGCTGGGGATGCGCCGTGAGGGACTGCTGCGCAACCACGTGTTTCAGAAGGGGCGGTTCTGGGATGTGATGCTGTACGGGCTGCTGCGCGAGGAGTGGGCGGAGATGATGGCGTACTCCCGGGATTCGTGAGCCGGCGAGCCATGTAAACTGCCCTCACGCGGAGGCCGCGGGGGTCGCGGAGGTCGCGGGGGAACCGCAGCCGGCCCCCAGCCGCAGCGCGGATTCCAGAAGAAGGACAGGGAGAAAGGCCAGGGAAGAAAGAGGATGCCGGCCATCTTCTTTCTCCCTCTTTTCTCTTCCCCGCGACCTCCGCGACCTCCGCGACCCCCGCGTGAGATGCTGTTGCAGTTCCTCCGATTCAGCGCTGCTTCTGAAAGGCGTGCTCCACGCTGAAGTAGAGCATGATCTGCCGCTCTCCGTGGCTCGCGCCCACGCCGATGGGAATCGCGAGGCCGGGCACCACCTGCGCGCCCCCCACCTCGAACCGCACCCGCACGCCGGGCGATACGAAGAGCGATTCCTCGATCTCTCCGTCCGTGTCGTCGCGCGTCCACAGCGACTCCACCAGCAGGTTCATGCGCGGGTGCGCCAGCCAGATCACGCTCTGGCCCAGCGTTACGCCCGTCGTGGATTCCGCGCCGTCCGCGCCGCGCAGCAGGTGCACGCCCGCGTTGCTGTGCGCCGCCACCGCGCCGGTCACCCGCAGGCTGAGCGGGACCAGCCCCTCGATCCCCGTCCGTCCGCCGCCCACGCGCTCGCGTCCCGTGGGCACCGTTGCCGCCAGCGTCGGCGCGATGCTGACGCGGCTCTGCATCAGTTGATAACGATACGCGATCTCCGCGTCACCGAATCCCTCACCCGCCATCGTGCGGACGTACGGCACCGTGTAGCTGATCTGGTGCCGCAGCCCGCCCAGCGGCCACTCCTGCGTGAGCGCGAACTCCCGTTCGCCGCCATCCCGCGGACGGGTGAAGGTGAACACGTGCTGCACCACGCCGGCTCCCTGGTTGTACGCCTCTTCCAGCAGAAAGCTGTTGTCCTCGATCTCCCCCGGCTCGAACTCCTGCGCGGCGAGGGTGCGGGCACAGGCGAGCAGGCCCGCGGCAACGAGCGGGAGAAGCGGGAGGCGCATGAAGTTCCGGAGAGCAGGGAAGAAGATCGAATCAGCAACATGGTGGAATGCATGATTTAGACCAGTTTAAATTTCAGTGCGCACAAAGACGCGGGGGCCCGCGGAAGACGGCAGATCCCCGCCGTTCCCTCCGCGAACCCCCGCGCTCCCCGCGTGAACCCGCCGCCAGTCTCAGCGGCGCCGCATCATCCGGAGACGAACGAAATCAGCCCACGCTGATGAGTTCCACGTCGAACGCCAGCGTGGCGTTGGGCGGAATCACCCGGCCGGCGCCGTGCGCGCCGTACCCGAGGTCCGGCGGAATCACCAGGCGGCGCTTGCCGCCTTCCTTCATCCCCGCCACGCCCTCGTCCCAGCCGCGGATCACGCGGCCGGCGCCCAGGTCGAACTCGAACGGCGTGCCGCGGTCGCGGCTGCTGTCGAACTTGGTGCCGTCCATCAGCGTGCCCGTGTAGTGCACGCGAACGCGCTGGCCGGCCTTGGCCTCCTTGCCGGTTCCCACCTCTTCATCCAGGTACTGCAGCCCCGACGGCGTCGCCGTCATCCCTGTTTCCGCCACGTTGGTTCTCCCGTTGAGTTGATCGTCCGCCCGCCATCCATCACCCAGAATCAGCCGGAAGCGAGATCCCGGTTTGACCGCGCATGGCCGCCAAGGTACTGTTGACGGCAGCCCCTCGCCAACCTGATCCCGCCCATTCCGATGAACACACTCGCCCGCTCCGCGGCCGCCCTGGCGCTGCTTGCGTCCGCGGCCGTTCCCGCGCACGGCCAGACGTATTCCGCCGCGGCGCGCGCCCGCGACAGCGTGCAGGCACTGGCCGCCTTCCGGGGCAACATCGAAGCCATCCACCGCCGCGACCGCGCCGCGTACCTGCGCAACTATCTGCAGAGCCCGCGGCTGGCGCGAACCGGACCGGCCGGCGTGCAGTACGGCTACGCGGACCTGGCCGCGGGAAATCCCGACTCGTGGCCGGATACGCTCGTGGCCTCGCACGTGGAGATCGTTCCCGTGGCGCCCGGGGTGGCGTATGGCGTGTACCGCTACCGCGTGGCGCAGGGCGGCAGCAGCTCACGCGGGGTGTCGGAACGGGTGCTGGTGAAGCAGGCGGACGGAAGCTGGAAGGTGGCCGTGAGCACCGCGTTCGGCGCGCCGGGCGACCAGCCGGTTCCCGCCTTTGCCTTTACCGGCGCCACGGTCATCGACGGCACCGGCGCCGCGCCCATGCGCAACGCCACGGTCGTCATGCGGGGCGGAAAGATCGAGTGCGTGGGCGAGTGCACGCCGGGCGCGGACGTGGAGCGCATCGACGCGCGCGGCAAGTGGATCATCCCGGGGCTGATCGACGCGCACGTGCACTATTCGCAGACGGGGTGGGCGGATGGGCGCCCCGACGCGGCGGACGTGCGCGACCGCTTTCCGTACGACAGCACCGTCGCCCAGCTCGAGGCGCACCCCGAACGCTTCTACCGCAGCTACCTGTGCTCCGGCGTGACCGGGACGTACGACGTGGGCGGGTTTCCGTGGACGTGGGGGCTGCGCGCCCGCGCGGAGGCCAGCACCAGCGCGCCGCACGTGGCCGCGGCCGGACCGCTGCTGTCCACGCTGGACCACTGGCTCAACCTGCCCGCGTCGCGGCAGTTCATCCACACGGCCAACGACTCCGTCACCCGTGCCGGCGCCCGCATGCTGGCGCAATACGAGACGGACGCCATGAAGGTGTGGTACCTCGTAGAAGGCACCAGTCCCGACACGGTGGCGCTCAAGGCCCGCGTCCGCGTGGTGGCGGAAGAGGCGCGTCGGGCGGGCGTGCCCATGATCGTGCACGCGACGGGGCTGTGGGAGGCCAAGGACGCGCTGCGGGCGGGGGCGAAGCTCCTGGTCCACTCCGTGGATGACCTGCCGGTGGACGACGAGTTCCTGCGCCTGGCGCACGAGGCGGGCGCCACCTACGTCCCCACGCTCACGGTGACGGACGGATACGTGCAGCTGTATGAGCGGCGGCTGGATACGACCGGCGTGCCCATGGCGTGCGTGGACCCGTCCACCCGCGCGCGCGCGGCGCTGACGGATTCGCTGCCGCCGCTGAACCTGCCGCCCTCGTTCCGCCGCGGGATGGAGCGCCGCCGCACCACCATGTACGAGAACCTGCGGCGGGTGCGCGCGGCGGGAATTCCCATCGCCATGGGGACGGACGCGGGCAACCCGCTGACGCTGCACGGCGCCTCGGTGTTCCGCGAGATGGACGCGATGGCCGAGGCGGGAATGACGCCCATGGAGGTGCTGGTGGCGGCCACGCGGACGGCGGCCGGAGCCATGCGCCGCGACGACATCGGCGCGCTGCGGCCGGGGATGATCGCCGACGTGGTGGTGCTGGACGCCGATCCGCTGGCGGACGTGCGCAACCTGCGCTCGGTGCGGCTGGTGGCGCGCGCGGGCGAGGTGTGGACGCGCCAGGAACTGGAATACCGCTGATCGCCATCCACACGAAAGGAGCCACGCATGGAACGACTGCTGGTGCTGATCGGGACCGCCGTGGGCGGGTGGATCGGCTGGATGATCGGGGAGCCGTTCGGGATGTTTGCCGCCATCGTGGGGAGCATGGTGGGGACGGGCGCGGGGCTGTACTACGGCCGCAAGATCATGCGCGAATACTTCTGACCGGCGGGGATGGGGACCGCCGGGCCGGCCGCCTGCGCTGACCATCTGTTCGCGCGGCGGCCGGTGGGGCCCTCACCCCGCGTGCTGCGCACGACGACCCTCTCCCACGAACGGATGTGGGAGAGGGAGCACACGGCGGTGTGGTGCGGGGGAAAGGACGGCGCGGGCGGCGGGCGTTCCGTCCGGCGGTTGAAACCGCGCCTCGAAACACACGAAGTCCGCCTGCGCGGACTGCGGTTTTGGCTCGCGAGTGTATCCCCGATGCAGTTGAAGCCCCGAACGGCGCCTGTGGGCGTCGTGTCGGGGCTTCCCGCTTTTTGAGCGGCGGATTCATTCGCTCAGGACAACCTGCGCCGCCTCTACATCTTCCGACCCGCACCGGCCCATCCGCCCCAACAACCCTCCCCCAGTCTTTTTTGGGGGAGGGTGGGCGAGTAGTACGAGCCCGGGTGGGGGCCGCCCTGGAATTCGCCGATCCGCGCCGGCGCTGTCGATCAGCCGTCCTGAATCTACCGGTCCCGCAGCCGCACCTTTACCACGATCTTCTTGACCGCGTGCTTGCCGCCCGCCATGCACCCGGGCTTGTGCGCGTCCTCCGGGTGAAAGACGGCCAGGTCGCCCGTACGCATCAGCAGCGAGCTGGAAAACGGCGGCTCCGCAAACCAGGTGATGTCGTTGGATTCCGCGTACGGCTCGGCCACTTCCACCGTCTCCAGCGGTGCGTGCAGAATGCGCTCGGTCCCCGCCGCCACGTACTGCAGGTCCACGTACACGCGGTGCGCCTCAAAGCGCTTTTCGGTCGCGGGGCCCGTCTCGTACGAGCTCACCAGCGCCCACACGTCGTCGCCCTCGATCGGGTGGCGGCCGTCCGCGATGGCGGGGTCCACCGACCGCAGCCAGCGCAGCCCGGCGGCCACGCGCGGCCCCAGCACTTCATACACGGCGGAATCCGCCAGCGTCGTCAGAATCATTCGTCGTCTTCCGGCGCCAGGCGCCGCTCCACTTCGTCGATGCCCGCGGCCGTGATGCGCACCACCATTCCTGTGCGCCCCGTCTTGGCCGCGAAGCCGTGATCCTCCAGGTAGCGGACGATGCGTTCCGCATCTACCCGCTCGATGGCCAGCTCGTCCGCGATCTCGTACCCGTCCACGTACTCCGTCGCCTGCTCCTCGCTGCAGCGGTACAGCATCTCCAGAAAGCGCGAGCGGTTTGCCCGGCGCTGGCGGATCAGGTCGCTCACGGCTCGCTCCAGGGCGTAACGAAGACGTGCGTCCACCGGCCGTCGCGCTCGCCGATGCCGTGGTGCGTGTACTCGCAGTCTTCCAGAATTTCCCGGTGCCCCGGACTGGTGAGCCAAAGCCCCAGCGCGTCGTCGGGCCCGCCGGGGGTCTGGGCGATGTTCTCGCCCATGCGCCGGTAGCGGATGCCGGCGGCCTGCAGCCGGCCCATGGGCGCGCGCCCCTCCGGCGAGATGTGGCTGAAGTAGTTGCGGCGCGCCATGTCGTCGCTGTGCGCCTGCGCCACGCGCGCCGCTTCCGGCATCCACTCCAGCGCCGGGCAGCCCTTGGTCGCGCGGTGGCGGTTTACAATCGTCACCAGGTGCTCGATGGCGGCCGGCCCGCTGAACGGCGCGTCGTCCGTGGGGAAGGCGGCGCCAGGCACCGCGCGCGCCGCTCCCGCCGTTCCCGCGGGCATGGGCGCGCAGGCGGACAGGGCCAGCAGCAGTGCCGCCGCGGCGCATCGGCGGGGGCTCATCGCCGGGCCTCCAGCGAGGTCAGCAGCTCCATCATCCGCAGGTCGAACGGATCGGCGGAGGCGTCGTCGTCCGCGATCTCGTAGTTCTCCTGCGGCGTCTCAAGGATGAGCGGAATGCCGCGGCTGCGCGGGTCGGCCAGCAGCCAGCGGAACGGCTCGGCGCCGATCTGCCCCTCGCCCAGCAGCATGTGGCGGTCCTTGTTGCTGGCGAACGCGCCTTCGCTGTCGTTCAGGTGAAAGAAGCCGGGGCGCTCGCCCGTGGTCTGCTCCCACTCATCCAGAATCTCCTTCTGCCGCTTGGCCGATTCGTGGATGGCCCAGCCGCTGGCGAACATGTGGCAGGTGTCCAGCCCGTACCCCGTGCGCTCGCGCAGTTCGTCCGGCACATGGCGGAGAATATCCGCCACCTCTTCCGCCGTGCGGCCGACCGTCTTGCCCGCGCCGGCGGTGTTTTCCACCAGCAGCCGCGTGGTTCCATCGACCGAACGTAGCGCCTGGGTGATGGCCTTCGCCACCCTTTCCGCGGCTTTTTTGGGATCACCGTCCGTGGCGGATCCGGGATGGAAGCACACCGCGCCCACCCCCAGCGTGGTGGACCGCTCCATCTCCTTGGCCAGCCCCGCCGCCGCGCGCTCCCACTTGTCCGGCTCGGCCGTGGCCACGCTCAGCACGTACGCGGCGTGCACGACGACGTTCTTGGCGGGAATGCCGGCCTCGTCCAGCGCGCGGCCAAAGCGCTCCACCCGTTCCGGCTTGATGGTGCTCTTGTCGCCGTAGAACTTGGGGATGGCCGTAAAGCACTGCAGCGCGGTGAAGCCCGCCGCGCCGGCGCGCAGGGCGGCCATGTGAATGCCGCCGTTGTCGACCGTGTGCGCGCCCAGATGGTGTTTCGGCATGGGATGGCTGGTCCGGGGTGGATGCGCGGCGCCCGCCTCGCGCATGGATGGTAGCGCGGCGCCGCCCTCCCGCGCGAGGGGTGCGCGTGCGCGGTCCTTGCACGAACGCACGCGAGGCGGCAGGTTGCGGACCGGACACCCCCGTACGCACCAGCCCTTTTCGCGCTCCGTCCCGGGGCGCGGACGCACGGGCCCGGGCCGCCCTCCCGCGGCGCCGCTGGCCCCTGCGCCGACCGCGCGCTATACTTTTCCGCATGAAAGCTACGTTTCTAGACGGAACCGGCCTGCGTGAGGCCCTCATCGTCTCGGCGCAGTACGTTCAGCGCCACCGGGCGGACCTCAACCGCATCAATGTATTCCCCGTCCCCGACGGCGACACGGGCACCAACCTGGCGCTGACCGTCAACTCCATCGCCGACCACCTGCGCCACAACCGCGACAGCAGCGTGGGCGCGGTGGCCAAGGTGGCGGCGGAGGCGGGGATCCTGGGGGCCCGCGGCAACTGCGGGATGATCCTGTCGCACTTTCTGCTGGGCTTCAGCGACGCCATCGGCGACCGCACGCGGCTGCGGGTGAGCGAGTTCGGCGAGGTGCTGCGCAGCGCCACCGAGCACGTGTACCGCGCGCTGGAAAAGCCGGTGGAAGGCACGATGATCACCATCATGCGCGCCATCGCCGACGAGGCGGAGAGGCTGCAGGGCTCCGACTTCGTGGTGCTCTTCGAGCAGCTGCTGGTAAAGGCGCGCGAGGCGCTGGCCAGCACGCCGGACCTGCTTCCCGCGCTCAAGACGGCGGGCGTGGTGGACGCGGGGGCCAAGGGTTTCGTGCACGTGCTGGAGGGGATCGCCGGCTACATGAGCGGCGACCCGCTCATCGCGCTGCCGGACGCGCCCTCGTTCGAGGCGGACGGCGAGGTGCCGGTGTTTGCGGCGGCGCAGGCCGCGTACTCGGCGGAAAGCGAAAAGTACCGCTACTGCACCGAGGCGCTGGTGCGCGGCCAGGGGCTGCCCACGCAGGAGACGGTGCAGTCGTGGCTGCGCGAGCGGGGCGACTCGCTGGTGGTCATCCGCAGCAACGACCTGCTCAAGATCCACGTGCACACCGACCAGCCGGAGGAGGTGTTCAGCTACCTTCGCGGCTTCGGCGAGCTGGCGACCAGGAAGGCGGAGGACATGCACGCCCAGCACGCGGTGGCCGAGCGCTCCGCCGCCGGGCACATGATGCTGGCGCGCCGGCCCATCAGCGTGGTGGTGGACACCGCGTGCGACCTGCCGGACGACATCGTCCGCGCGCACGGCATGCACCTGGTGCCGCTGAACCTGATCTTTGAGGACAAGGCGTACCGCGACCGGCTGGACATTTCGGCCGAGCAGTTCGTGGACCAGCTGCGCAAGGGCGCGCACCCCAGCACGTCGCAGCCCGCGCCGGCCGCGTTCCTGGAAGGCTTCCGCCGCGCGTCGGAAGAGGGCGAGAACGTGGTGGCCGTGCTGCTGTCGTCCGCGCTGTCGGGGACGTACGCGTCGGCGCAGGCCGCGCTCAAGCACCGCGGCCAGGACGACGTGCCGGTGCACCTGGTGGACAGCCGGGGCGGCTCGCTGCTTCAGGGCCTTCTGGCGCTCAAGGCGAGCGAGCTGGGCGAGATGGGGTGGGAGGCCGAGAAGATCGTCGCCGAGCTGGAGCGGATTCGAAAGCAGTCCGGCTTCTTCATCATCCTGGACACGTTCGAGCGGGCGCTGGCGTCGGGGCGGGTAGGGCGCGGCAAGGCGTGGCTGGGCAGCCTGCTGGATATCAAGCCGGTGCTGGACATCGACGAGGCGGGCAAGCTGGTGCCCATCGACAAGGTGCGCGGCCGCAAGAACATGATGCCGCGCATGCTGGAGATCCTGGAGCGCAAGGTGCCCAAGGGGGCGAAGAAGGTGCGCTTCGGGGTGATGCACGTGGCGGCTTCGGACGTGCTGGTTCCCGTCACGCAGGCGATCCGGGCGAAGTACGGCCGCGACACGGAAGTGGTTACGGCCGCCGGCACGCCCATCATCGGGACGCACGCGGGCGAAGGCGCCTGGGGCATCGCGTACCTGGTCGAGGATTGAGCTTCTGCAGTCACGATGTGCGCTGGATCGGGCTCCCGTCCCCGGTCCAGCGCACTTTCGTACCTCGTACTTCCGTACTCTCGTACTGCTGTTCCGCACTCACGCACCCAGCACTAACGCACTCACGCACTTCGGTTCTGGGCGTGTCCCCGCTGCGCGGGGTCGGGCTTCGCGCGCCGTAGGCAACGATACAGCTGTTGCCAACGGCGCCGAGCCCCCGGTTCGCGCCACGGTTGGTCGCCCGACGCGGAGATGAAGCATGCGCGAACCGGGTTCTCGGCCCTCCGGGCGCGAATCCCTCACGCAACTTCGGCGAACGCCGACAAAAACACCGCCCGCGGCGTGTCTGCCGCGGGCGGTGCTTGTTTCCATTCCGAGGCGCGGATGCGTCGGCTCGGACGGTGAGGCGCGGGAGGAGATTCGGTGCGCATCGGAGGGTTGCCGTCCGGCGGTTGAAACCGCGCCTCGAACCGCACAATGTCCGCCTCCGCGGACCAGGCGCGATCCCCCGGCCGTCCCGAGATGCAGTTGAAGCCCCGAACGGCGCCTGTGGGCGGCGTGTCGGGGGTTCCCGCGGTTTGAGCGGCGGATTCATTCGCTCTCGCCGGGGAGGGTGGGCCGGTGGTGCCGGCCCGGGTGGGGGCCATCCGCACCCTACTCCATCGCAAGCGGGCCGTTCATCAACCCGCGCAGCTTGGCCGGGTTGAGGACCGCGTAAAAGGCGCTGATGCGCTCGCCGTCCGTATCGATCGAGAGCGTGAGGATCACGTCGCCGCCCAGCGTCACCGTCAGCGCGGGCTCGCCGTTCAGGCTCGCCAGTTCGCCGGACAGGCGGCCGGGGAACTTGCGCTGAATCCCCTGCAGGAACCGCAGCACCCGGTCCGCGCCCACGATGACGTTGCGCGCCGCGTTCACCACGCCGCCGCCGTCGCTGGTGAAGGTGACGTCCGGGGCCAGCAGCGCCAGCACCGCCTCCGCGTCGTCGTCCGCCAGCGCCGCGCGAAAGCGGCGCAGAAGCTCGCCCTGCACGTCCGGCGGCGGCGCAAAACGAGGCTTTCCCTCCCGCACCCGTTCGCGCGCGCGGTGCACGGTCTGCCGCACCGACGCCTCGCCGCGCCCCATGATCCGCGCGATCTCGCGGTACTCCGTGCCGAACACCTCGCGCAGCAGAAAGATGGCGCGCTCCTCCGGCGCCAGCCGCTCCAGCATCATCAGCATCGCCACGGACAGGTCCGACGCCCGCTCCATGCGCGCGTCCGCCGGCGGCTCCGTCGCCACGGGTTCGGGAAGCCACGGCCCGATGTACGTTTCGCGCCTGCGCTGCGCTGACCGCAGCCGGTCCACGGACAGGCGGCTTACCACCGTAAGCAGCCACGCCTCGGGCGAGAGCACCTCGTCGCGCTCGCCCTGGAACCAGCGCAGATACGCCTCCTGCACCACGTCCTCCGCCTCCTGCACGTCGCCCAGCATGCGGTAGCCCAGGCCCAGCAGCCGGGGCCGGTGCTTCAGCACTTCCGGCGCGGCCGCGTGTTCGTTCGCGTTCATGCGTGCGTCGCCTCGGGGACCGTCCATGCGCGTCGCGTCTCCGTCGTCATCCGTGTGGTTCGCCAAAGCGGGCGCGTCGTTTCTCCCGTCACGATAACGCGCACCGATCCGCTGTCACAACTCGGCCCGGCCTCCGTCTACCATGCAGGAACGGCGAATCCGCCGGCCCGTGCTGATCTGACCTGGAGACCCGACCATGACGCAAACTGAACTTGCCCGGCCCGAGGAGGCCGTTGTGCTCTACCCGCAGCATCCCGCGCGGCTGGACTACTCCCGCGCGGCGCCGGGCGCGCTGCGGGCGCAGTACGGCCTGGAGCAGTACGTGCTGGCCAGCGGCCTGGAGGAATCGCTGATCACGCTCATCAAGGTGCGCGCGAGCATCATGAACGGGTGCGCGTACTGCCTGGACATGCACACCACCCACGCGCGCCAGGCGGGCGAAGCGGAACGGCGGCTGTACGCGGTCCCGGTCTGGCGGGAAACGCCGTTCTTCAGCCCGCGCGAACGGTCGGCGCTGGCGTGGACCGAAGCCGTCACGCGCATCGGCGACGGCGGCGTGTCCGACGAGCTGTACGCCGAGGCGTCGCAGCACTTTACGGAAGCCGAGCTGGTGAACCTGACGATGGCCGTCGTGGCCATCAACGGATGGAACCGCCTCGCCATCACCTTCCGCACCCCCGTCGGCCAAGCGCCGCGCGCCTGACGGGAACCGCGTGTCCGATGCACGGTGCCGGTCCGCGCGCGACCGGCACCGTTCGTCTGTCTCCCCGCCATCCGCGGGGCACAGCGTGCCGTTCCACATGCTTCCCGCCGCGCGGCATCTGTCCCCAACAGACGCGATCAGGTAGTGCGTCCCATGCCATCCGCCCCGCGCGCCTGCCGCCTCTGCCCAGCACC
Source organism: Longimicrobium terrae (assembly GCF_014202995.1). Lineage (NCBI taxonomy): Bacteria > Pseudomonadati > Gemmatimonadota > Longimicrobiia > Longimicrobiales > Longimicrobiaceae > Longimicrobium > Longimicrobium terrae. The sequence goes on along the minus strand of NZ_JACHIA010000026.1, from coordinate 10,434 downwards.
GAAAACCATCATCCCACCTTCTTCAATCGCCGGAATCCGGGCTACCCGACAAAGTCTCGGACCCAGTCCGCGAAGGCGGACTTCGTGCGGTTCCAGCGGCGAATTCATTGATAGCGTAGCGTTATGTTGACAACGGGGTGAAAAAAGAGCATGAGGCACCGAACCCATCACGCGAGAAGGGAGGCGCCTCATGCTCACGCTGGAAACCAGTATCCAGCTGTCGTGGAACGTAACCGTGTCTGCCGCCGGGATCAACGACCTGGCGAACGGGCTGCCCCGCATCGGCCGGGAGCTCGCCCTGGGGGCTGCGGCCAGGATTGTGGAGCAGGCGCAGGAGGAGCACCTGGAGCGGGTCTTCGCGGGTGAGGCGGAGATCGTCTGCCACCGGTGCGGTGTGGTACATGTGGGTCCGGACGCCAGACTCGGGGCCCGTGGCTGTCGCCGGCGGAAGCTGCGCATCAGTTCCGGCGTGCTGTGCTTCGCGCTGCGGCAGGTCACGTGTCGCGAGTGCGGCAGAACGTGGAGCCCATACGCGGAACTGCTCGGCATCAGGCCACGCCAGCGCATCGCCGAGGAACTGGAGCGCAAGCTGGTCGAGGCCGTCACGAACCAGTCGTACGGGAAGACCTGCTCGCTGGCGAAGACGTGGCTGGGCAGCAGCGTCTCGCCACGCACGCTGCACCGGTGCGTACAGGCGCGCGGCGAGAAGGTCGTCTTCACCCCGGCCCCTGGCTGCAAGGTGGCGATGGCGGATGGGACCAAGGTGCCCGCGGGGAAGAGCCGGTATGGCACCGACGTGCGGATTGCATTCCAGATCCTGGGCCGCTGCACGGAGAACGGGCGCCCCCGTGTCCGCAAGCGGATCGCGGGCTGGTCCATCGGGCCGGTCGGCTGGTCGGAGGCGCTGCCTGCCGGGATCGCGTCCGACGTGATCGTGACGGACCGGGAGGCGGGGATCCCGGAAGTCCTTGCCCGCCAGCATCCGGGTGTGCGCCACCAGCTCTGCGAGTGGCACATGGGACACACGTCGAAGCACCTGATGGCGCTGGACCACGTACCCGTCGCGGAGCGCAAGAAGCGGGTGCAGGAACTCAACGCCATCCTGTGGAGCCTGGACCCGCCGGCGGTGAAGCAGCTGCGCTTCGAGGCATTCTGGCAGGCGTTGCCGTACCGCCGCGCAAAGGCGATGCTGCGGGATTCCGTGAGCCGCATCCTGTACGACGAACCCTCTGCCGCGCGGACCACGAGCCTGGCCGAGCGGGAGATGCGGGAGGTAAACCGCAGGACCGACGTCGGTGTGCTGTGGAGCACGAAGGGCGTGAACAACATGCTCAAGCTGCGGCACGCCCTGCGGCTCAATCCGGATGACTTCGATCGTGTCTGGCTCCCTGTCCAGCCGATCACTTTCCACCCGGTGCCTCATGCCTGATGCCAACAAAAGGCCTTGCTATCAATTCATTCGCTCCTGGACAGGCGGCCGCGCGTAGCTCATCGAAACAAGAACCAACCTTCCCCACAGTCCCCCGCCCGAACCGCCCCGGCTCTTGCCCCCCGGCGCCGGATCGTGGATCATCATCCACCGAAAACCCGAAAGACGCCACGAGCAGCACATTCGGAGACCCGGCCGGCGTGGACACGCACGTGGCACGGGGGTTCCATATCAGACACGTCATGCGCGTATACGCAATCTCCGACCTGCACACCGACATCCGCGTCAACCGCGAGGCGCTCGCCCGCGCGCCCCTGACCGGCCACGCGGACGACGTGCTGATCGTCGCCGGCGACATCGCCGATTCGCTCTCCGTGCTGCGCGACACGCTGGAGATGCTGGCGTCGCGGTTTCGCGAGGTCTTTTTCGTCCCCGGCAACCACGAACTGTGGGTACGCGGTGAGCCGCGCGATTCGGTGGACAAGTTCCGCGCGGTGCTGCGCGTGTGCGACCAGGCCGGCGTGCGCACCGCGCCCGGCCGCGTGGGCGGAGCCTGGGTGGTGCCGCTGTTTTCCTGGTACCACGCCTCGTTCGATGTGCGCGGCGAGGGGGCGGCGGACGAACTGGAGGGATGGTCAGACCGGTATTTCTGCCGCTGGCCGCGCGAGGCGGAGCGCCCGGACCGCTTTTTTCTGTCCCTGAACGAGCCGCACCTGCACTCGTACGACGCGCCGGTCATCAGCTTCAGCCACTTCGTGCCACGGACGGAACTGGTGCCGGCGGTGCGGTGGCTGCACTTCAAGGGACTGCCGCTGGTGGCGGGAACCACGGAACTCGACAGCCAGATCCGGCGCCTCGGATCGCGCGTTCACGTGTTCGGGCACACGCACATTCCCGCGGACCAGGAGATCGCGGGCGTGCGCTACGTGCAGAACTACTTTCGCCCCGAATCCGACAGCCCGCTGCACCTGGTGTGGGACGACGGGATCCCCCGGTCCGAGCCCGCGGGCCCGCTCTTCTGCTGATGGATTCCGCGCCGTCCCTGGCGGAACTTGCGCGTGCGGCGGATGAACTGCTGGACACCGGCGCCTTCCCCGACGATCCGCCAACGATCTTTCGCGCCAGCGCCCGCCCGGTGCGGCGGCTGGGCTTTGCGCTCGCCCCGACCGCGGACGTGGCGGATCGCGCGCGGGACGAGGGGTGGGACGCCGTCTTTCTCCACCGACCGTGGGGCGCGGAAACGCTGAACCTGCCGGACGATGCGGGCATCCTGTGCTCGCACGCGGCGTTCGACGCGCGCCTCACCCTGGGCGCCAACCCGCACCTCGCCGCGGCGCTGGGGATGACCGGCGTGGAACCGTTCGGCGAGCACCGCGGCCGCCCCGTGGGGATGATCGGCGACGCGCAGCCGTCCGGCGCGGCGTCGTGGCATGCGCGCCTCGTGGCGGAATTCGGCGGGGTGGAGGAGGTGCGCGGCGGGGGATCGGTCGGCTCCTCATGCCTCGCGCATCCGGAGGGGCCCCCTCCCCCCGGCCCCCTCCCCCGCTCCGCGGGAGAGGGGGAGAATTCAGAGGCGGATGGTGATCCCCGGGTGGCGGAAAATGGTGTCGCGCTGCCTGTTGGCGGGCCCACCATCCACCGCATTGCGGTCGTGGGCGCGATGACGGATGCGCTGGTGCGCGCGGCGGCGGAAAAGGGCGCCGGGCTGTACATCACGGGCCAGCTTCGCGCCCCCGCCCGCCGCGCCATCGACGAGACCGGGATCGTGGCCGTCGCCATCGGCCACGAACGATCGGAGGAGCACGGTCTGGCGCTCCTGGCCGCGCTGCTCGCGGTGCGCTTCCCCGGCCTCCACGTGGATGCGCCCGGCACCGCCCGGCAGAACGTCCGGCCCATCCCGATCCCGCCATACACCAGGTAGTGACGCCAGGCCGCTCCCGTCCGGTGCCCCGGTGGCTCGCGACGGCGGTGTCGCACGACCTCCATCCAGTCTCCGAACCGCCCGCGCATTGCCCGGATACGGAGCGCTCCATATCCTCATCATCTGTTTACCCGTCTCATTCCCCGATGAACATCCCCATGCCCAGGCGCCTGACCCTGCTCACCACGGCCGCCACGCTGGCCCTCCTTGCGCTGTCCCCGGCCCGCGCCGCGGCGCAGGGACGCTGGGTGCCTGCGTACCCGACGGTCCGGACGCCGGCGTACGCGGCCCTTCAGGAGAGCTTCCGGTCCCGGGACCGGCTGGGCTCCCTGCTCGAGACCATGAGCGAATTCAATCTTCCACGCAACATTACGGTGGAAATGGCCGAATGCGGCGTTCCCGGCGCGTTCTACCAGCCGGATCGGCCGGCTGTCCGGCTCTGCTACGAGCTGGTCACGAAGCTGCTCGAGGAGATCCGCGCGGATGGAGGAGGTGACGAGGAATTCTTTGAAACTTTTTTTGCCGTCATGCTTCACGCGATGGGGCACGCGCTGGTCGACGAACTGAATCTTCCCCTGTCCCTCCCCGCCGAAGAAGCCGCGGACCTGTTCATCGCGGACCTCGAACGCGAGGCGGACGCCGAACCGGAGGAGACCTCGACCATGCTGCGGGGCGCCATCACGCTCCACGAGCTCGGGATCAACTGGGAGCATCCCAGGTCGACCGAACCCGGAATGGACGCGGCGCGGCTGCAGAAGCTCACCTGCCTCATCTACGGCTACGCGCCCGCGAAACACGACTGGGTGGTGAGCGAAGGCCGCCTGAGCGAGAGCCGCGCGCGAGCCTGCATTACCGAGGCACGCAACACAGCGCAGCGGTGGGACCGGATGATCCAACCACACCTCCGCGGCTGAACGCCCAGACCCGGCGCCGGCGCCCGCCGGCGCCGGGTGTCCCCCGGCCACCCCGGCCGCTCGTAATCCGCCAGACGCGCTCCGGCGACGCTCCGTTCCCCCGCGCACCTCCGCCAACCTCCGCGCCCCCCGCGTCAGGGCAGTTGCCGTTCATCCTCTCCCGCCCCACACTTCGATTGTCGACGAAAGTTGTTCGCACGGTGTCCAATTTGTACCGATCGCAGCCGCAACGCGAGATTTTCTGTTGCCCGGCGGGGTGGGCGCTCGTATTGTAGCGTCACGTCGCGATCCGGCCACATCCCTCCCTGGTTTCCGTTGATGCGCTTTGCCACACGATGGGCGGTCCTGGCCGTCCTGCTGCTCGCGCCCGCTGTTCCGGCGCCGCACGCCGCCGCGCAGGCGCCGCTTCCCTCCATCGCCGAAAAGACGCGTGGAATGGAACGGCGCGACGGCTTTGTTCCCGTCTACTGGGACGCGTCCGCGGGCAAGCTGTGGATGGAGGTGCCGCGGACCGGCGAGGAACTGATCTACGTCGTATCGCTGCCGGCGGGGCTGGGCTCCAACGACATTGGCCTGGACCGCGGGCAGATCGGCGGCGAGCGGCTGGTGCGCTTTGACCGCGTGGGCCCGCGCGTGCTGCTGGTGCAGCCCAACCAGGCGTACCGCGCGGTGTCGCCGGACGAGAACGAGCGGCGCGCGGTGGAGCAGTCGTTCGCGCAGTCCGTGCTCTGGGGATTCACGGTCGCGGCGGAAACCGATGGCCGCGTGCTGGTGGACGCGACGGACTTCGTGCTTCGCGACGCGCACGGCGTGGTGGCCGCGCTGCGCCGCAGCCGCCAGGGCGACTACCGGCTGGACGCCACGCGCAGCGCGCTGTATCTGCAGAACACGCGCGGATTTCCGCGGAACACGGAGATCGAGGCGACGCTCACCTTTACGGGCGACAACCCCGGCAGCCTGGTGCGCGACGTGACGCCCACGCCGGAGGCCATCACCCTGCGCCAGCGGCTGTCGTTCGTGGCGCTGCCGCCGCCGGGGTACCGGCCGCGCCGCTCGGATCCGCGCGGCGGATTCTTCGGCATCTCGTACTTCGACTACGCCACGCCGGTGGGCGAAGACATCGTCCAGCGGATGATCTCCCGCCACCGGCTAGAAAAGCGCGACCCCTCCGCGGCCATGAGCGAAGCGGTGGAGCCCATCGTCTACTACGTGGACCGCGGCGCGCCGGAGCCCATCCGCTCGGCGCTGCTGGACGGGGCGCGGTGGTGGAACCAGGCGTTCGAAGCCGCCGGCTACCGCGACGCGTTCCGCGTGGAGCTGCTGCCGGAGGGCGCGGATCCCATGGATGTTCGCTACAACGTGATCCAGTGGGTGCACAGGTCCACCCGCGGGTGGAGCTACGGCAACACCGTCACCGACCCGCGCACGGGCGAAATCATCAAGGGCCACGTCACCCTGGGCTCGCTGCGCGTTCGGCAGGACTACCTGATCGCCGAGGGGCTGCTTGCGCCGTACGCGACGGGAACGGAGAGGCCTGCGGAGCTGGAGCGCATGGCGCTGGCCCGCATCCGCCAGCTGGCCGCGCACGAGGTGGGGCACACGCTGGGGCTGGTGCACAACTACATCGCCAGCGCGCAGGGCCGCGCGTCGGTGATGGACTACCCGCATCCGCTGGTGCAGCTGCGCGCGGACGGGACCATCGATCTGTCCGAGGCGTACACGGCGGAGATCGGCCCGTGGGACAAGGTCGCCATCACTTGGGGCTACCGGGATCCGCCAGCGGGCGCGAATGAGCAGGCCGCGCTGGACGCCGTGCTGGCCGAGGCGCGGGCGCGCGGCATCACTCTGCTGACGGACCAGGACGCTCGTCCGGCGGGAAGCGTGAGCCCCGTGGCGCACCTGTGGGACAACGGCGCTGACGCCACGGCGGAGCTGCGGCGGACGATGCGGGTGCGGCGGGCCGCGCTGGACCGCTTCGGGCAGAACGCGATCCGTGCCGGGCGCCCGCTGGCCACGCTGGAAGAGGTGCTGGTGCCGGTGTACCTGCACCACCGCTACCAGGTAGAAGCCGCCAGCAAGGCCCTGGGCGGGGTGGATTACACGTACGCGCTGCGCGGCGACGGGCAGACGCCGCTGACCCCGGTGCCCGCCGCGCAGCAGCGCGCGGCGCTGGATGCGCTGCTGGCCACGCTGGACCCGGCGGAGCTCGCCCTGCCGCGCCCGCTGCTGGCGCTGATTCCGCCGCGCCCCATGACGTACGATCCCACGCGCGAGCTGTTCGACCGGTGGACGGGAATGGGCTTCGACGCCATCTCGCCCGCCACCGCCGCGGCGGACATGACGGTGGGCATGATTCTGAACCCCGAGCGCGCCGCGCGGCTGGTGGAGCAGGGCGCGCTGGACCGCCGCATGCCCAACCTGGAGTGGACGCTGAACCAGCTGGTGGAGCGCACATTCCGCCAGCGTCCGGACGATGAGTATCTGCGGGAGATCGACCGCGCGGTGGAGCGCGTGGTGGTGGAGCGGCTGATGGTGCTGGCGGAGTCGGCGCCGATGCCGCAGGTGCGCGCCACGGCGCAGCAGGTGCTGCTCAACATCAGCCGGATGATCACGGAGCACGCGGTGCCGTACGACGCGCACGGCGCGCTGCTGGTGAGCGACATCAAGCGCTTCGTGGAGCGGCCGTACCAGCCGCAGCAGCGCATCGCCGTCCCTGATGCGCCTCCCGGGCAGCCCATCGGCAGCGAAGACGAGTTCTGAAACGAAGCGCCCCGCGGAGTGTCCGCGGGGCGCTTTTCGTTGGGGCGGATGCGGAATGCGGGTCGGGTGTTTCAGGGTCGCGGGGAGCCGTTCGGTGTGGAGGTGGGTTCGGTGCGCGGCGGCGGGCGGTGGCCCTCACCCGCGTGCTGCGCACGACGACCCTCTCCCACGAACGGATGTGGGAGAGGGAGCACACCCCAGCCCGGCTCGTAATCCAGAACGCAGTTGAAGCCCCGATCGTGGACGCGTCAGCGGCCACGATCGGGGCTTACCGCGGTTTGAGCGGCGGATTCATTCGCTCAACACACCCCGGGGCCACGTGATCCTGTGCGTCCGGTGCTGAACTCTCCGCTGCGCATCCCATGCGCGTCACACCGCGGGACGCGCGGTATCCGCCAGCGCGGGCGAGGGGGCCGGGCGGCGGCGCCAGACCAGGTACACGGGCACGCCGGTCAGCACCAGCAGATACCCCATCCCGCTCGTCTCCGGCGCAAGCCACGCCAGATCCGCCACCAGCACCGCCGCAAGCACCAGGTACACCAGCGGCGTCAATGGATAACCGAATGTGCGGTACGGCCGCGCCAGCTCCGGCCGCCGCCGGCGCACCAGGATCACCGCGCCCACCATCAGCCCGTAGAACACCAGGTCCGCGGAGATGATGTACTCCAGCAGCTGCGTGTACACGTTGCCGAACACCGGCGCACCCGTGGCGGCATCGGTGGTGACGGTGCGCGGCAGCGTCAGCAGCGCGGCCCACACCCCTTGCGCCAGCAGCGCAGCGCCGGGCACGCGGTGGCGGTTCAGCCGTGCGGCGGCGCGAAAGAAGAGGCCGTCGTTCGCCATCGCGTACTGCACGCGCGCGCCGGCCAGGATGAGCCCGTTGTTGCAGCCGAATGTGCTCACCAGGATCGCCACGGCCATCGCCAGCGCGCCGGCGGGGCCAAGGATCTGCTGCACCGCGGCGACCGCCACGCGCTTCTGTGGCGCGTCCCGGATGCCGTCCAGCGGCAGCGTAACCACGTACGCCACGTTGGCCAGCAGGTAAAGCACGACGACAACGCCACATCCAATCAGCAGCGCGCGCGGCAGGGTGCGGCCGGGATCGCGCACCTCTCCGGCGGTAAAGGTGACGTTGTTCCACGCGGACTGCGCAAACAGCGGCCCCACCATCGCACGGCCCAGGAGGAGGACGAGCGCCAGCCCGCCCGCCACGCCCAGCCCCGGCTGCACGTTTTCCGGCGTCCATCCGTTCGCCCACGGGTTCCACCACGACGAGGTGAACGCCGCGCCGCGCGCATTCCATCCCGCCAGCAGTCCCAGCACCACCAGCCCCAGCAGCGCGCCCGTCTTGGCGACGGTAAAGGTGTTCTGAATCCACCGCCCCGCCTGCAGCCCGCGCATGTTCACCGCGGTCAGCAGCAGGATCATTCCCGCCGCCACGGCCTGCTGCGTGGAAAGCGAAACGGCGTACCGGCCAAAGATGATCGGGTCGATCAGATACGCGGTTCCCGACACGCCGGGCACCATCACGCCCAGAAAGCTCGCAAAGGCGACGGCGACGGCGGCGATGGTCCCCGTCTGGATCACCACCCACATCCCCCAGCCGAACAGAAAGCCCGTCATGGGCCCGTATGCCTCGCGCAGAAACACATATTGCCCGCCAGCGCGCGGCCACATGGCCGCCAGCTCCGCGCAGGACAGCGCGCCGGTGATCGTCATCAATCCCGCCAGCGCCCATGCTGCCAGCAGCCACCCGGGCGAGCCCACCAGCCGGGTGCTTTCCGCGCTGGTGATGAAGATGCCCGAGCCGATCATGGAGCCGATCACCAGCAGCGTGGCGTCCATCGGGCCCAGGCCGCGGTCCAGCCGGGTTTCGAGATTATCGGGCATCTGTGGCGGGAGGGGTGATGGGGACGACGCCGCGAGGGCAGCGTGCGGCGGCGGAGCGGCGGGCGTATTCGGCGGGGGATACGCCCACGATGGCGCGAAAGTCGTTGATGAAGTGCGCCTGGTCGCAGTAGCCCAGTTCGTATGCCAGCGACGGGCCGGCCGCGTCCTGCCCGGAGGCCAGCCGCTCCGCCGCTTCGTGCAGGCGGTATCGCTGGATGACCCACTTGGGCGTGGCGCCCACGTACCGGCTGAAGAGCCGCTGCAGCGTGCGCGCGCTCATTCCGGTGTGCCGCACCAGGTCTTCCACGCGCAGAATGGCGCGGTCTTCCAGGATGCGGTCCACGAGCTGGCGCGCGAGCAGCCGGTTCTCGTCCGGCGCGGGAAGGCGGGCGCGCAAAAAGGATTCGGCGCGGTCCGCGCGCTCGTCCGTGTCTTCAACCGAGCGGATGGCGGCGTCCAGCGCCGTACCTTCCGCGCCAAAGACGGCCTCGAGCGAGAGTTCGCGGTCGGCGATGGTGCTGACCGCCGCGCCCAGAAAGGGCTGAAAAGCGCCGGGGCGGAACTTGATGCCGAACGCGAAGCCCTCGTCCGCCAGCGTGACGGAAAATCGCCGCCGCACCACGCCCATGATGCGCGAGCGGTCGGTTTCGATGGTGAGATGGACGGAGGGATGCGGCAGCGTTTCCTGCAGCTGCGGCTCGCGGCCGCGCAGGTCCCACCGCACCGTCCAGAAGTGTTCGACGAACTCCGCCACATCGGCGGACGGCATGCGCCGGCCGAGCTGAAAGGCGTTGTCCGCCGGCCCCGTGCGCAGGATGCCGCGAGGCGGGGTGGGAGCGGTGGTCTGCATCGCGGCGATTCTCCGGTCGCGGGTGGGCCGCCGAAGCTACGCATCCGCTCCTCCGCCCGCTATCCTGATTGGGGGATCGCTAGAGACCGCGCCCAGCTCTCCCCTCCTGCACGGATTCGCCACCTCGAGCCGTAAGCGGAAGCCGTAAGCGGAAGCCATTGCGCGCCACTGCGCCGCGAGGCGTCATCCTGAGGGAGCATGCGCCGCCCTGTCCGCCGGGCCGAGTCATGCGCGACCAAAGGATCTACTGCTCGCCCGAGCCAACGTCGCGTGACGCACGAGCCCGGCGTTCCCTTGCGGTGCTCCGTGCCGCTACCGCGCCCGGGCACGGGTGCAGGCGAAGGGTAGGTCCTTCGGCCCGCGACGGACGGTGCGCGGGCGGGTCCAGCGCGCCTGGGCCTCAGGATGACGCCGTCGGCGTTAGCCGCCCCCACGTGTTACCGTTCCTGCGCCAAGAGGCGTCATCCTGAGGGAGCGCGTGCCGTGTCTCCCGACGCGACGACTCGTGCGCGACTGAAGGATCTACCCTTGTCCAGCCTCGTATGATTATGTGGATGCGCGCCTGAGCCGTATTATGTCTGCGCAGGCCTGGTTGCTCCTCCGATTCACCCCGCGTGTGGGGCGTCGCCGCGGCGACGCCCCACACGCGGCCGCCGCCGCTGATGCGCCA
>NZ_JACHIA010000025.1 GCF_014202995.1 Longimicrobium terrae | reverse complement strand
GGACGTGTTGCCTCCGGCTGACTCCACCACGGGGCGCCTGTTTACAAAAGCACTCCCAAGACCCGAATTGTCAATTTCAGAATCCCGCGGACCAAAGCCCGCTTCGTTCGTTCTGCTTCATGGCAACCAGACCAGTTTCACCCGGTCCGCCGCGTCCGCCCGTCGCCGCGGGCAGTCCTTCAAGCTAACAGCGTTGCCCTGCTTCGTCAACCCCTCGGCTTCAACAACTTTTTCGCTTTCGCGAAACCCGCCGTGCGCCGAACTCCTTCAAGCTACTGGGCTTTTCCGATTCCGTCAAGGGGCGGTTTTCCAAATTTTTTCTTTTCCGCCCCGCCGCCGCCATTCAGGCGACAGCCCTACAAGGTACATCACCCGCACCCCGTCGTCAACCCCTGATCGCGATCGCTTCGGAATCGCTTCGGCCGGGGTTCCGTGGAGGGCGCCAAGTATACACCGCGTACCGGAGCAGGTCAAGGGGTTTGTTTCCGTCGTGTCACCAGTCCGGCACAGGCGGGCACCATCTACACCGTTTCACGCGGAGGACGCGGGGGTGGCGGAGGGGCGCGGGGGAACTGATGGGGGGAACGGAAGAGGAGGAGAGCATCGGATCGCTCTCCTCCTCTTCTCGCGTCAGCGGCGGGTCTTGATGCGCATTCCGTTGGCCGCGACGCCATCCCGTGGCGGCTCAGGCTTGGGCGGCGCCTTCGGTTGCGGGCGCGGCGCGGGCTTCTCCTGTCCCCCGCCCTGCCGCGCCCCACCCGCGGAACGCTGCGCGCCCGGTGACTTCATCGACAACGCGATGCGCTGGCGCGGTACATCTACCGACAGCACACGAACAGTCACGCGATCGCCCACCCGCGCGGCTTCTGACGGATCGCGGATGAACTTGTCCGAGAGTTCCGACACGTGCACCAGGCCGTCCTGGTGCACACCGATGTCGACGAACGCACCAAAGGCGACCACGTTGGTCACCGTTCCCTGCAGCGTCATTCCCTCCTTGAGGTCTTCCACCTTCTGCACGTCGTCGCGAAAAGAGGGTGCCTCGAACTGCTCGCGCGGGTCGCGGCCGGGCTTGCGCAGTTCCGCCACGATGTCCTGAAGCGTGGGGAGTCCCACGCCGTTCCCGACATAGCGGGTCAGGTCGATGTGGCCGATTGACGCCTCGTTCCCCACGAGCGTCGTCATGTCCACGCCCAGATCGCCCGCCATTCGCTCTACCAGGCCGTAGCGCTCCGGATGCACGGCCGAGGCGTCAAGCGGATGGGCACCGCCGCGCACGCGCAGGAAGCCGGCGGCCTGCTCGAACGTCTTGGGACCCAGGCCCGGCACCTTCTTCACCAGCTCCGCGCGCGAGCGGAACGGGCCGGCCTGGTCCCGCTGCTCCACGATGCGCTGCGCCACGGTGGGGCCGATGCCCGCCACGTAGCCCAGCAGCGCGGCCGACGCCGTGTTCAGCTCCACGCCCACACGGTTCACACAGCTCTCCACCGTCTCGTCCAGCCGCCGCTTCAGCCGCGTCTGCGACACGTCGTGCTGGTACTGGCCCACGCCGATGGACTTGGGATCGATCTTCACCAGTTCGGCCAGCGGGTCCTGTAGCCGGCGCGCGATGCTGACCGCGGATCGCAGCGTCAGATCCAGATCCGGAAATTCGTCACGCGCGGTGTCGGATGCGGAGTAGACGGAGGCGCCCGCTTCGTTGACCATCACCACGGCGGGACGCGGATCGATGGAGGCGTCGCGGACGGCTTCGCGCGCCATGCGGTCCGATTCGCGGCTCGCCGTCCCGTTCCCGACGGCGACGAGCTCCACGCCGTGCTTTTCGATCAACCGTGTCAGTTCCCGCCGCGCGCGGTCTTCCTGGTGCAGATAGACGACGCCGGTCTCCAGCAGCGCGCCGGTGCGGCTGACGACGGCCAGCTTGCAGCCGGTGCGGTATCCCGGATCGACGCCCAGCACCGTCCGTCCGCCGGCGGGAGGCTGCAGGAGGAGCGCCTCGAGGTTGCTGCCGAAGATGGCAATCGCCTCCTCATCCGCGCGCGTCTTGAGCTCCATTCGCACCTCCACCTCCGCGGAAGGCGACAGCAGGCGGTTGTACGCGTCCTCTACCGCCAGGCCCATCTGCTCCGGCGCGCGGTGCCCGTCCAGAAAGCGGTTGCGCAGCGCCATGACGATCGCCTCGTCCGGCGCCAGGATGCGCGCGGTCAGAAAGCCCTCCGTCTCCCCCCGTCGCACGGCCAGGATGCGGTGGCTGGGAAGATCGCGGACGGGACCGGTGAAGTCGTAGTAATCCTGGAACTTGCTGACCTCGTTCTCCTTGCCGCGCGCCGCCTTGCTTTCCAGCACGCCGCGGGTGCGCACCTGCTCGCGCACGTATGCGCGCGCGGCGGCGTCTTCGGAGATGCGCTCCGCGGCCACATCGCGCGCGCCGGCCAGCGCGTCCGCCACGGTCGCCACGCCCTTGTCCGCATCCACGAACTCCGCGGCGCGCGCGGCGAGGTCGCGGTCGGACGCCGCGCCGCCCCAGAGCGCTTCCGCCAGCGGCCCCAGCCCCCGCTCCAGTGCGATGGTGGCGCGGGTGCGGCGCTTGGGCTTGTACGGGAGATAAAGATCTTCCAGCGCCGACTTGGTGACGGCGCCTTCGATGGAGGCGCGCAGCGCGGGCGTGAGCTTGCCCTGTTCGTCGATGGACTTGAGGATGGCGGCGCGGCGGTCGTCCAGTTCCGCCAGGTACTCGTGGCGGTCGCGCAGGTCGCGCAGCTGCACCTCATCCAGCTCGCTCGTGGCTTCCTTGCGGTAGCGGGCCACGAACGGAATGGTGTTTCCCGCCAGCAGCAGTTCCAGCGCGGCGGCTACCTGCGGCGCGCGCAGCCCCAGTTCAGCGGCGATTTTTTCAGCGTACGGCAACAGATTTCGTCCGGTGTGTGGTTCGGTCGTTCGCGGCGTCCCCTCCATCGCCGCGGGACGGAAACGTAACCGCGCACCGGTCCGCCGGGCTACGGTCGCGGGGCCGGATGTCGTCGTATGCGGATGATCGATCGAGGCGCGGCTCCCTTTCCGTCATCGATCGAAACCTCGCGAACCAGTTCCGGGCGAAACGGCACAATCGGCGGAGCCAGCAATCATCCTGGACCCTCGCGCAGCACGCTGGTCCACTTCCCGTCATCCACCGGAAACACCAGAACGGCCCCAACAAGTGCTGGGACCGTCGAAAGCGCAAGCCGGGCGGGCTCAGTCCGCCGGAGAGCGGCGAAAGCGCGACAGGCTGACCGCTTCCCCTTCCGCCAGCAGGCGGCTGAGCACCTCCACCGCGGCGGGATGGTCCACCGCCGGCTCGGCGGCCGCCACGCGCAGCACGATGTCGCGCATCAGGTCGTGCTCGCGCCGCAGGTCGTCCGCGTTCCACCCCAGGCGGATGCGCTGGTCCGCGTGCTTCCAGGCCAGCAGGCGCTGGATCTGGTGTCCGTCGCGCAGGAGGACGGGGTCGCCGCCCGCCTCATCCAGCGTCACCATCGTCTTGCCGACGTCCAGCAGGTAGGTGGCGAGATGATTCTCCAGCTCCATCCGCGTCAGGCGCGCGATGCCGGGCACGCGCAGCTCGCGCGGAAGCCGGCCCGCCAGTTCGCGCGTCACCCGGTCGGCGCACTCGGCGATGCGGCGGCCCAGCTCTCCCAGCCCCGGAACCTCCCCCGCGGCCGTGGGCCAGCGCGGCGCGGCGGCCGCCTCCTCCGCATCCTCACGCGGCTCCGAGACCTCCACGGCGGATCCCGGCGACGCGGCGGATCGAAGCCAGAGGGAAAAGCGCGAGCCCGCGCCGGCTTCGCTTTCCACCCGCAGGTCGCCGCCCATCAGCCGGGCCAGGCGGCGGCTGATGGCCAGCCCCAGCCCCGTTCCGCCCTGCTCGCGGGTGTGCCCGCCCTCCACCTGCACGAACGGCTGAAAGACCGCGTCCAGCTGCTCAGGCGCGATGCCGATCCCCGTGTCGTCCACCTCCAGCACCACCCACGCGCCGCCGTCGCGCAGCTCCGAATCCGGCGGGGGATGGAGAGCCGTGCGGCAGCAGAGCGTGACCGTGCCCCCCGGCGGCGTGAACTTGACGGCGTTGGAGAGCAGGTTGATGAGCACCTGCTCCACGCGGTCCGGATCGCCCAGGCATCCCTCGTCTTCCGCGCACTCCCACGCGCGCCGCAGCCGCACGCCCTTGGCGGAGGCCAGCGGCGCGACCAGGTCGGCCGCCTGCTCCCCCGCGTCGCGCACCGGCAGCGGGTCGCCCCGCACCACCATCTCCCCCGCCTCGATCTTGGACAGGTCCAGGATGTCGTTGACGACCACCAGCAGGTGCCGGCTGCTTTCCTGGATGCGATCCAGGTAGTTCTGCGCCGGCGCGCTCAGCGGCCCGGCCAGCCCGGCGTCCAGCAGGTCCGCGTAGCCGATGACGGCGTTGATGGGGGTGCGGATCTCGTGGCTCATGGTGGCCAGAAACTGGCTCTTGGCCACGTTGGCGGCCTGCGCGTCCGCGTACAGGCGGGCGCTTTCCACCGCGAGCGCCGCGCGGTGCGCAAGCTGCTCCGCCAGCACGAGTTCCGCGTCTCCGTACTCCCGCGCGGCCCCGGCGCGGCCCAGCGCGAGGACGGCGACCGCGCGGTCGCGGGCCATCACCGGCAGCGTGAGCCCGGCGGCGTCGCCGGCCGTCCAGCGCACCGCGCCTCCCCGCTCCACGCGCGCGGCGTCGCGCCCGGCATCCGCCGCCGCGGCCAGCCACCCCCGCCCCGGGCCGGGGGGACGCGCCGCATCCGCCACCCGCTCCACGGTTCCATCCTCGTGCACGGCGTGGACGGTGGCGAAGTCGGCCAGAAAGGGGACGGCGAGCTCCGCCAGGCGCGGCAGGGCGTCGCCGGCCTCCAGCGACGCGGCCAGCACGGCGCCGGCGCGGGCCAGGAACTCCGCGCGCTCCGTGGCGGCTTCTGCCTCCCGCTGCGCCGCGGCCGCGCGGATCAGCTGCCGCTCGCGCTCTTCCGCGCGGCGGCGTTCGGTGATGTCGCGCAGGCTGACCACCAGCGCGGGATCACCCTCCCAGTTCAGCGGCGCAGAGCGGATTTCCACCGACACGGCTTCGCGGCCGCGCACCACGTCCACCTCCGCCGACTCGCCCTCCAGCACGGGAAGCCCCAGGTCCGCGCCGGTGATCTCCTCGCGCGTGCGGCCGAACAGCGCGGCGGCGGCCGGGTTGGCGAACCGCACCCGGCCGTCGCGCTCCAGGATCAGGATTCCGTCCGAGCTGGCTTCCACCAGCGCGCGGAAGGAAGCCTCGTTCACGCGGCCCTCCAGCGGTTCACGCGCTTTCTCCACTCGCCACGGTGCTGGCGTCGTCGTGCCCCATGTGCGTGATGTTGCCGGACAGAATGCCGCTGGTGTTGCGGAACGGCTCGCCCAGGTGCATGCCGTTGCCGTCGATGGTGTACTCGCGGATGCTGGTGTCGTGGGCCGACCCGCGCATCTTGAGCACCAGCAGCCCGCGCTTGAGCTGGCCGAACGTTTCCACGTAGCGCAGCAGCAGGATGGTATCCGTCAGCGTGCTGATGTGCTTTTCCGTCACCGACGGCCCGCCGCTGATGCTGGTGGCGGTGGACGTGAGCATTCCCGCCGTTTCGCGGTGCTTGAGCATGCTGGTGAGCCCCAGGATGAACTCCCGGAAGCTGCGCATGGAGCTGATGCGCTCCAGCGCCGACAGGCTGTCCACCACCACGCGGTTGGGGCGGAACTCCTCGATGGCCCAGCGCATCCGCAGCAGGTGGTCTTCGATGGGCATGGCGTGGGGATACACGGGGATGATCTTGAGCGACCCCTCGCGCTCCATCGTCTCGAAGTCCACGCCCCACCCGCGCGCGTTGCGGATCAGCTGCTCGCGGCTTTCCTCGAAGGCGAACAGGAGCGACCGGTCGCCCGCGCGGTGCCCGCCGTCGATGAAGTGCGTGACGGTGAGCGTCTTGCCCGCGCCCGTCGCGCCGGAAAGGAGGATGACGCTGTCGCGGAAGTAGCCGCCGCCCAGCATCTCGTCCAGCCCCTCCACCCCGCTGGTCACCCGCTCCTCGCTGGAGCGCTGGGTGAGCTGCATGGCGGAAAGGGGGAGCACCACCACCCCGCGCTCCGCCGCGATGGTGAAGGGAAACTCGCCGCGCTGGTGGTTGGTGCCGCGGAACTTGACGATCTCCACCGTGCGCCGCCTGCGCTCCTCGTGCAGCGTGTTGCGCAGGAGGACGACGTTGTCGGCCACGAACTCCT
Source organism: Longimicrobium terrae (assembly GCF_014202995.1). Classification (NCBI taxonomy): domain Bacteria; kingdom Pseudomonadati; phylum Gemmatimonadota; class Longimicrobiia; order Longimicrobiales; family Longimicrobiaceae; genus Longimicrobium; species Longimicrobium terrae. The sequence goes on along the minus strand of NZ_JACHIA010000025.1, from coordinate 93,137 downwards.
CGATGCCGTGGCGCGACACCTCGCCGTAGTCGTCCGTGCGCTCGGAGGTGACGATGGTGGTGACGCCCAGGTCGCGCAGCGCGCGGCTCACGCGGTACAGCTCGGCCCGCAGCCGCTCCGGCTGCGGCAGGCGCGAAAAGAGCGCGTTCACCGAGTCGATGGAAACGCGCCGCGCGCCGGTGGCTTCCAGCGCGCGGGTGATGCGCACGAGCATGGCGCTGAGGTCGAACTCGCCCACCACTTCGGTGGCGTCCTCGTCGGGCGAGCCGTCCACGTACGCCCACTTGCCATCCCGCTCCCACTGCGGCACGTCCCAGCCGAAGGCCGCCAGGTTGCGCGACAGTTCATCCGGGCTTTCCTCGAACGTCACGAACACGCCCGACTCGCCCTGCTGGATGGCGGAGGCCAGGAACTGGGCGGCAAAGATGGTCTTTCCGCTCCCCGCCGTCCCTCCGATGAGCGTGGTACGCCCCCGCGGCAGCCCGCCTTCGGCAATGATGTCGAAGTCCTCGATGCCGGTGGGCAGCTTGGGAAACGGCAGCGGCTCGGCATTGCGCGGGCTGCTCATGGACGGGTCTCCGTCGGGGTGGAGGGGGAAAGGCCCAGGGCTTCGGCCACGCGCCGCCCGGCGCCAAGGTCGCCCACCACGCGCCGGGCGGGGAGCGGATGCTCGCGCACCAGCGTAGGGGTCAGCAGCACGCGCGCGGCGTCTGCCCGGTCCGGCTGGTCCAGAACGTCCACGATCTCCGCCTCTACCGGCTCGCGCACACCCCCGCCCTGCATCCACGCGAGCGTGTCGCGCGCGGAACGGGTGCGCGGCGTGTCACCAGCCACGTACAGGACAAGGCGAATGGTCACCGGAAGGGTCACGCGGACGGCGGAAAAGGAGGCGGGGAACGGTGGACCGCCGGCGGCGGCGCAACCTGGGAAAAGGCAGGCGCGGGCCGCCGGGGTTCTGGACCCGCGGGGACGCAAGAATTTCGCCGCCGCGCCGGGCAGGAGCGGGGCGAATGCTGGCCCGGAGAGTGATTTTCATGCGGGACATGCGTTTCCGCGAATGGGACCGGCGGAAGCCCGGGCGGCGGACCGTCGTTCCCGGAACGGCGAAGGGGCGCGCCGGAGATTCCGGCGCGCCCCTTCATCCATCCACCCGCCCGTGGTCAGTTGGGCATGAGCACGCGGTTGATGACGTGGATGACGCCGTTGGACTGCAGTACGTCGTACGTGGACACGCTGGCCACGCCGCCCTTTTCATCGCGCAGGACGACGTTGGCGGGGCCGTTCATCATCGCCGTCAGCGTGCCGCCGCTCACGGTGCGCAGCGTGGCCGTGCCGTTGCCCGCGCGGATCATGCGCATGATGTCCGCGGCGGTGTGGCGGCCGGCGACGACGTGATAGGTGAGGACCTTGGTGAGCGCGGCCTTGTTCTCCGGGCGCAGCAGCATCGCCACGGTGCCGTCGGGCAGGTTCTCGAACGCGTCGTTCACGGGGGCGAACACGGTGAACGGCCCGCGGCCCTTGAGCGTCTCCACCAGGCCGGCCGCCTGCACCGCCGCCACCAGGGTGGTGTGATCCGCCGAGTTCACCGCGTTGTCCACGATGTCGCGCGTGGGCAGCATGGCCTGCCCGCCCACCGTCACCGGCCGCGCCGCCGTGGCGTGCGCGCCCTGCGCCACCGCCGGAGCCGCGCTCACCACCGCGGCCGCCATCAACATCCCGATCATCCGCTTCATCGTCGTCATCCCGTCGTCTGGTTGATGATTGTCCAATCTTCGTACAAGGATACGCCGGGTGCGCGCGGATCGGATTCATCCGGTCAGGGTGGATGACAAAACGCGGCCCCGCCGGGATGGGCGGGGCCGCGCGATCTTCATCGATCAGACAACGTTTCCTGCGGATCCGGACGGCGGTCAGGGCCGGGGAACGGCTGCCCGCCCGGCGCGCGAGCCGATGTGCGCGCCCACCGCCGCGGCGATGATCTGCACCAGCAGCCCGCCCGCGTAGAGCGCCGGGTTGATGGTGTCCCACGTGCTGGCGTCAAACAGTTCGCCGACCAGGTTGGCCACGAGCCACACCACGACGGAAAACAGCCCCATCGCCACGCCGTGCAGGATGGGCGCGGTGCCGGTGCGTGCGCCGGTCAGGTATCCGCCGAGCGTGAATCCGATCAGGATGGCCACGACGCTCCATGCGCCGGTACCGCTCTGGTCGCTGATCATCCCCACCGCGCTCATGGCCAGCAGCAGCAGCGAGGTGACGGCCACGCTCACGAACCAGCCGAATACGACCCACGACGGACGGACGTTCTGCAGATGCTCGGTATGCATGCGATTCAAGGATCGTGGGACAGGCGGAGAAGCCCTCCGCATCGTTCAACGCCTGATTCACGCAGAAGGCATTCCGTCCCGCGACGCCGCCGCTCGCATACGTACGGATTCCGTTCTCAGGATGACGGGATGAGGATCTCCGTGGACGCGTCCAGCAGGTCGTCCGCCAAGTCCAGCTGGCAGGGCTGAAAACTGCGGCGGTGGTGCGGGGTGGCGCCGTGGCGGCCCAGCGCGTCCAGGTGTTCCGGCGTGCCGTACCCCATGTTGCGCTCCCAGCCGTAGCCGGGATAGCGCGCGGCCAGCCGCGTCATCAGCCGGTCGCGCGTGACCTTGGCCAGGATGGAGGCGGCGGAGATGCAGTGCACGCTGCCGTCGCCGCCCACGATGGCGGAGTGCCGCTCCAGCCCAAGCTCCGGCACCGCCAGCCCGTCCACCAGCAGATGGTCCGCGCCGCCCAGCCGCGCAATGGCCCGCTGCATGGCCAGCGCCGTCGCCCGGCGGATGTTGAGCCGGTCGATTTCCGCGGCGGACGCGGCGCCCACGCCAAAAGCCAGGCAGCGCTCGCGGATCAGCACGTCCAGCCGCGTGCGCCGCTCCGCGTTCAGCTTCTTGCTGTCCGCCACCCCGTCGATCCAGCAGTCCGTCGGGAGAATGACCGCCGCGGCCACGACGGGGCCGGCCAGCGGCCCGCGCCCCACCTCGTCCACCCCGGCCACGCGCATCATCCCCTGTTCCCAGCACATCCACTCACGCGCCAGCAGCTTGCGCAGGCGCTGCGGGGACGGCTTGCGCTTGCGCGGCGTTGCGGTCTTGGAAGCGGTTCTGGGTGACATGGGGGAAGTGCCTGCGGTGCCGGGTGTTGCGATGTGTGCACTGTGTACGCGTGAGGATAAGCGAAGTGCCGCTCGCACACAACCGTGCGGCGGCGGGAGTTCGGCTCCGCTTTGTCCTTTCAACGCGCACTCAGCGGGATTGCGAACCCTGGGACGGAGAAGAAAAGCACGTCCGTGTCGTAAAATGGACAGAGCTTGCGGCGAGGGCTGCAGGACTGCTAACTGGACAAATGGAACGGGAGGAGAAACCTTGACGGCCGTACGGCTATTGTCGTACATTGGAGGAGCATATGGGGCTGCGGGACGTAAGGGTTCTGTTGGTGGATGCGCTGGAAAGCGGGCGCTACCAGCACCAAGCTCGGCAGGCTCAGTCCGAGAAGAACCTGCTGGCCACGGAAGAAATATCCGCAGCCGAGGTGGTGGCGCTACTGCACCGGTGCCGCGGAAGCGAATACAGCACCAGCCCGCTGCACTTTGATCCGGCCACCACCTGCCATGTCTTCCGGCCGGTGCAGCGCGGAGAGCGCTGGTACATCAAGGCCTACTTCCTATCCAACGACGCAGTATTCATCAGCGTCCACCGAGCGGAGCACTAAGCATGCACTTCTGGAAGGAAGGCGATCGATCCGAAGCCATCTGCGAGCGCTGCGAAAAGCGGGTTGTCACCCGGTTCGAGCCGCGTACGCTGCGCCTGGAGCAGAGCGCCATCGATGTGCCCAACGTGCTGGTGGGCGTGTGCACCGAGTGTGGCGAAACGGCGTCGGTGCCCGCGCAGTCCACGCCCAAGATCAAGGAGGCGCGCGAGCGGCGGAAGGCCGAAACGCTGGAAGCGCGCATTCCCCTGCACTTGGACGACATGCTCCACGCGTTGGCGGATTACTTCCACACCGCGGTCGAGGGCTTCCGCGCCGACCTGCTTCGCTTCTACATGCGCGAGGTGGCAGATGACGCGGCGTTCGCCGAGCGCGTTCGCTCGCTCGCCTCGTCGGAGCTGGCCGGAGGACGGGCGCGATCACGCATCTCGCTCCGCGCGCCCACCGCGCTGCTGGAGCAAGCGCGGGCAAGTGCCGCCCAGGCGGGAATGAGCGACGCGGAACTGATCCGCGGCATCATCGTCGCCGCCAAGGAAGATGTGTTGGAGGCGGGCTCTCCCGCGCGGGTGGCGCGGCTGGGAGGCGCAGCCCAGGCGGAAGGGGCACCCCGGCTCGCCACCGTCTGAACCGCGAACGGTCAGAGCAGACGGAGGCCTACTTCGTCCACGCGGGTTCCGTGAAGGCGGCGGATGTGCAGCTTCACCTCGCCCGTGGTGATGCCGCGCCCCTCCGCCACGCGCTCGCCCAGGCGGGCGTGCATCAGGTCGTCCAGCGTCCACTCGGGGTCGGCCTCCACGTGGACGCCGTAGAACTCCTCCAGTTCCGCCAGCGTCGTATCGCCCGCGAGCGGAAACTCGGTGCCGCCTTCAGGCGCGGTGGCGTGGCTCCCCGCCAGCACGCGGTCCATCACCCGGCGCGCGCTGGAGTTCAGCACAAAGAACAGCCGGTCTCCCGGCTCCACCCGCGTGCTGCCGCGCGGCGGAATGATGCTTTCACCGCGCGTGATCATGGCCACCACGGCGCCCGCGGGGAGCGCCACGTCCCGCAGCGACCGTCCCGCCATCCACCCGCCCTCATCCACCGTGTACTCCACGATGTCGGCGTCGGCGTTGCGCAGGGTGGTGATTTCCAGCGTGGCGGGCGCGTTCGCCACACCGGGCTGCTGCAGCCCCAGGGCGCGCGCCACGGCCGGCAGCGTCCACCCCTGCGTGACGGCGGAAACGAGCACCACAAAGAACACGATGTCGAACAGGCGCTCCCCCCCGGGCAGCCCCAGCAGGAGCGGATAGGTGCCCAGCACGATGGGCACGGCGCCCTTGAGCCCCGCCCACGACACGAAGGCCAGCTCGCGCCCCGTGAACCGCAGGGGAAAGAGCGCCACCAGCACGGCTACCGGCCGGGCGATCAGCACGAGGACGGCGGTCACCAGCAGCCCGGGGCCGGCCACCTCCATCAGCCGGCTGGGGTAGATGAGCAGGCCCAGCAGCACGAAGAGGGTGATCTGCGACAGCCACGCCATCCCGTCCAGAAACTGCAGAATGCCGCGCTGAAAGGGGACGCGGCCGTTGCCCACCACGATTCCCGCCAGGTACACGGCCAGAAAGCCGCTCCCGTGCAGCTCCGCCGCCAGCCCGAAGGCCAGCAGCCCCGCCGCGGCCGCGAACACCGGGTACAGCCCCGCCGCGGCAAGCTCCACCTTTACCAGCAGAAGGTGCGCGATCCGGCCCACCAGCAGCCCCACCGCGGCGCCCACGCCCATCTGCATCAGGAACAGCCGCACCAGCGGCCAGCCGGGCTCAATCTGCCCCAGCAGCAGCTCCAGCACGCCCAAGGTCAGGAAGACGGCCATGGGATCGTTGGAGCCGCTTTCCAGTTCCAGCGTGTTGGCCAGGCGCTCGGGAAGGCGCAGCCCGCTGAAACGGAGGACGGTGAACACCGCGGCCGCGTCGGTGGACGCCACGATGCTCCCCAGCAGCAGCCCTTCCAGCGGCCGCAGCCCCAGCACGTACATGGCCGCGGCGCCGGTGATGGCCGCCGTCACCAGCACGCCCACGGTGGCCAGGGAAAGGGCGGGCGCCAGCGCGGGGCGCAGGGTGGAAACGTGCGTCCGCAGCCCGCCGTCAAAGAGGATGACGGCCAGCGCCACCGTCCCCAGCCCGTGCGCCAGGATGAAGCTGTCGAAGCTGATCCCCCCGATCCCTTCCGACCCCGCCAGCATCCCGATGGCGATGAACAGGGCCAGCGCCGGCATCCCGAAGCGGGACGAAAAGCGGCTGGACGCGATGCCGATGAGAACCAGCACCGCGCCGCTCAGAATCAGTCCTTCAACCGCGAACATCGGTTCCCCGGCTCAGTGGCGCACGAGGGCGCGGCCCTCGCTGACGAATGAAATGCCCTGCCCCGCCTCCGTGCCGATGTTCACCGCCTGGATCACCGGGTCCGTCACGCGGGCGGGCGCGCTCCACTCCACCAGAAAGCTGGCGCCCGAGCCGCCCTCCGTGTCCACCGCCTCCACCACGTACTCCGCCGCGGCCAGCGGGGCCAGCGTGCGCGGCGTGCGCTGGTAGGTGCGCACCAGCCGCCCGTCCGTCCCGTAGTACTGCACGCCGGCGATGGTGAGCGACCGCTCCGGATCGGTGTTGCGGATGCTGAGGATGACGGCCAGATCGAACGTGCGCCCGTAGTCGCGCGAGTACACGTGGGAGTACGCGGGAACGTACACCACCTGGCGCACGGGCCCGGCGCCGCTGTCCGCCGCCGCGGGCGGAAGCGCGGGCGGGCGCCCGGGAAGCGTATCGCCCGACGAGGCGGAGGCGTGCCGTCCCTCGCCGCCGCCGCGCGAGCAGGCGGACGCGAGCAGGAGCAGGGCGATGACGATGGATCTGGGCAAGGGCCGTCCCGCTTCGGGTGGGGGTGTGCGCTGACCGATCCTACGTTCCCGCGGTGCGGCGGGGCAAGGCGCGCGTCGGCGCGGGGGTGGATCGGCCGGCGCGCAGAACGTCGATGGCGGTCTGCGGATCGGGAGGACGGGAATGGGACACTCCCGATCGTGTGGCGGGATCTCGCTCATCGCCGGCCTGGGAGGCCCCTCTCCCGGCCCCTCCCCGTGCAAACTGCCGCACGGAGAGGGGAGAAACTCACGCCGGGTGACGAGATGTCGTGCGGGTGACGACTGACATGCGCTCGTGGGGTGTTCTGGCGTTGGCGCGACAGCATCGGCGCTTTCGCAACCGGCATAAAACGGCCGAACGTGGCGCAAAGAAAGAGCGGGGCGCGCCCGGTTGGGCGCGCCCCGCTCTTCATCCACCGGTACCGGCCGCGATCAGCGGACGACGCGGCGCTCGCGAATGCGGGCCGCCTTGCCGCGCAGCGCGCGCAGGTAGTACAGCTTGGCGCGGCGCACACGGCCGTGGCGCACCAGGTCGATGCTGCCGATCATGGGGGAGTGCAGCGGAAACGTACGCTCCACGCCGACGCCGCCGCTGATCTTGCGGACCTTGAAGGTCTCCTGGACGCCGCCGTGCTTGCGCGAGATGCACACGCCCTCGAACGCCTGGATGCGCTCCTTTTCACCTTCGCGGACGCGAACGTTCACCCGCAGCGTGTCGCCGGGACGGAAGTCCGGAACGTCGCTGCGAAGATATTCCTTCTGAGTCTCAAAAAACGGATGCATGAGTCTGGTCCTCGTCGCTTGAAAAGTGGAGAGGTTGGGACGGCCGGCTGCTCCGGCGAACGAACCCAACATCAACTGTGTTCCGGAGCCTCCCAGAGGTCCGGCCGCCGCTCGCGCGTCAGGCGCTCGGCCTGCTCGCGGCGCCACGCGGCGATGCGTGCATGGTCTCCGGAAAGCAGTATTCCGGGAACCTCCCGTCCGCGGTACACCGCGGGGCGGGTGTACGAGGGTGCGCTCAGCAGCCCGTCGTAATGGCTGTCGGTGGACGCCGACTCGTGGTCCGAGATGGCGCCCGGCAGCAGCCGGACAGTGGCGTCGATGGCCGCCAGCGCGGGGATCTCGCCGCCGGAAACGATGAAGTCTCCTAGCGAAAGCTCCTCCGTCGCCAGCCCTTCGGCCACGCGGTGGTCCACGTCCTTGTAGTGCCCGCACAGAAAGGTGATCTGCGGCTGGAGCGAAAAGCGGACGGCGTCGGCGTGCGTGAACCTGCGTCCGCGCGCGCTCATCAGCACGATGGGGCCAGAGGGAAGCTCCTCTCCCTCCGGCGCCAGCGACTGCACCGCCTCCCAGAACGGCTCCGGCTTCATCACCATTCCCGCGCCGCCGCCGTAGGGCAGATCGTCCACCGTCTGGTGGCGGTCGTGGGTAAAATCGCGCAGCTGAACCAGGTTGTACGTCACCAGCCCCGCGGCCGCGGCCCGGGCCGGAATGCTCAGGCCCAGCGGCCCCCGGAAGAAGTCGGGGAACAGCGTGACCACGTTGACGCGCATCACAGCTCCAGCAGCCCCGCGGGCAGGTCCAGCTCCAGCACCCCCTCGGCCGCGTCGATCCGGCGGATCATCTGCTGCACGAAGGGGATGAGCAGTTCCCCGCGTTCCGCGCGGCGCACGGCCAGCAGCGGCCCGCTGGGCGCCTCGTAGAGGTCGGTCACGACCCCCACCTCGCCCTCGGCCTCCGTCATCACCCGCATCCCAAGGAGCTGGTGATAGAAGACCTCGCCCTCTTCCAGCGCCTGGGCCTCGCCGCGCGGAACCAGCAGCGCGCGGCCGCGGATTTCGTCCTGCGCCGGCGAGCGGCCGGTGAACTCCAGCGCCTTGACCAGCATGCCGCCCTTGAAGGGGCGCGCGCGCTCGATGGTGAGGACGCCGGACTCCAGCGGGTTGCCGTCCGCCGTGCCCAGGCGAAGGACGCGCCCCGGCGCGAACGCCGCGCCGGGACGGTCCGTATCAAGCCGGACGAAAAGCTCGCCCTTGATGCCGTGGGGCTTCTGTACCGTTCCCACGATCAGGAACGGAGGCTCGTCGCCGGCCATCGTCCGGCCGATCAGCCCTGCGTGGGCTCGGTGGCCTCGGCGTCCGCCGCGACTTCACCGGCGGAGGCCGGCTCGTTGGCCTCGGGCGCCACGGCGACGTTGTCGCTGCCGGTGGCGTCGCCGCTGACGGCGTCGGGCGTGGCGGCGGCGTCATCGCTGCCGCCGGTGACGCGGTCGGTGACCGACTCCACGGCGCCGCTCACGGCACCCGCGACGGCGGAGGCCGCCGAAGAAACCGCCGAAGCGGCCGAGCTCACCGCGCCGCTGACGGCCGAGGTGTCGACCGACGACACGGCGCCGGCGACGGCGGAAGCCGCCGAGCTCACCGCGCCGGTGACGGCGGAGGTGTCGACCGACGACACGGCGCCGGCCACGGCGGACGCCGCCGAGCTGACGGCGCCGGCCACGGCGGACGCGCCGCCGCTGACGGCCTTGCCGGCCTTCTTGGCCGCTCCGGTGACGGCGGCGGCGGCCTGCTCGGCCACGTTCGGCGCGTCGCCGAACACGCCGGCCTTGCGGAACAGCGAGTTGACGGTGTCGGTGGGCTGCGCGCCCTTGGCCATCCAGGCCAGCACCTTGTCGCGGTCCACCACGAGGGTCATGGGCGTGGTGGTGGGGTTGTAGTGACCCACCTTGGCGACGAAGCGGCCGTCACGGGCCATGCTGCTTTCGGCGACGACGATGCGGTAGTGCGGGGCCTTCTTACGGCCCATGCGGCGGAGACGGATCTTGAGCGCCATTGTGTTCCCTCGTGGGATGTTGGTTGCGTCCAGGAGGGCGGCGTAGGCCCGCTCCGGACGATCGAAAAGAGGAAGTGCGTTAGTGCTATGTGCGTTAGTGGTTCGGCTCCGCGAGCGATTCGTCTCGCAACGCCGCACTCACGCACTAACGCACCCCGCACTCACGCACTTTCCCTCTACCGCATGCCGCCGAACGGCAGCTTCGGCATTCCTCCCCCGCGGGGCATCATGCCCTGCAGGCCCTTCATCTGCTTCATGAACTTCTGCATCTCCTTGAACTGCTCCAGGAGACGGTTGATCTCGCTCACCGGGCGCCCGCAGCCGCGGGAGATGCGCACGCGGCGCGAGCCGGTCAGCATCTCGGGGCGCTTGCGCTCCTGCTTGGTCATCGAGGTGATGATGGCCTCGATGTGCTTCATCCGCTGCGGGTCGACCTTGACGTTCTTCAGCATCTTGCTGTTCACGCCCGGCAGCATCTTGAGCAGATTTTCCAGCGGCCCCAGGTTCTGAAACTGGCGCAGCGCCATCAGGAAGTCGTCCAGGTCGAAGCGGCCGGCGCCCATGACCTTGCGCTCCAGCTTGGCCGCTTCTTCCTGGTCAAACGAGCGCTGGGCCTTTTCCACCAGCGACAGCACGTCGCCCTGCTGCAGAATGCGGCCGGCCATGCGCTCGGGGTGGAATTCCTCCAGCCCGTCCAGCTTTTCACCCACGCCCAGGAACTTGATGGGCTTGCCGGTGACGCCGTAGATGGAAAGGGCCGCGCCGCCGCGGGCGTCGCCGTCCATCTTGGTGAGCACCACGCCGGTGATGTCGAGCGCGTCGTCGAAGCCCTTGGCCACGTTGACGCTCTCCTGGCCGATCATGCCATCGGCGACGAACAGGATTTCGGCCGGCTTCAGCACCTCCTTGAGGCGCTTCAGCTCGTCCATCAACTGCTCGTCGATCTGCAGGCGGCCGGCGGTGTCGAAGATGACCACGCGGTCGCGCTCGCTCTGCGCCAGCTCCAGCGCCCGGCGCGCGATGCCGACGACGTCCTGCGAGCCCGGCTCGGCGTAGACGGGAACGCCCACCTGCTCGCCCAGCGTCTGCAGCTGCTCCACCGCGGCGGGACGGTACACGTCGCACGCCACCATGCGCGTCTGGCGCATCTCGCGCTTCATCTTGCGCGCGATCTTGCCGGCCGTGGTCGTCTTACCGGAGCCCTGCAGGCCGACCATCATGATGACGGTGGGCGGAATGGGCGCCAGCGCCAGCGGCGAACGGCGCTCGCCCAGCATGCTGGTGAGCTCTTCGTGAACGATCTTTACCAGCTGCTGCCCGGGCGAAACCGCCTTGAGCACGCGCTCGCCGAGCGCCTTCTCTTCCACGCGCTTCATGAAGTCGCGCGTGACCTGGAAGTTGACGTCGGCCTCCAGCAGCACGCGCCGGATCTCGCGGAGCCCCTCGCGAATCATGGGCTCGGTAAGAACACCGCGCTGCCGCAGGCCGCTGAATACGCCCTCGAGCTTGTCGCTGAGCTGATCGAACACGCTGTCTGCCGGTTTCAATGAAGCCGAAAACCCCGCTCACGCCGGATTCCGGCCGGGCGGGAGAGGCATAGCCGGGAAACTTACCATCGCGAGCGGGATTTGCCAAGTCTGGACACGCTCCGGGCGCCCCGGACGGCGTTCCGGAACGCGCCGTGTCACGGTTGCGTAAACATTCATCAACGTGTATACTTACGCACGACGGACGGAACGCGCTGCACCCGGCGATCCGGCCGCTTTTTTGTGCCCGGAAGTCGGGGATCGGACGGAGCGCGGAGTTCACGGCGGCCCCCACCCGGGCTCGTACTACTCTCCCACCCTCCCGCACGAGAGCGGATGATCCGCGCTCGAACAGCGGGAACCCCCGACTCGCGGCCGCTGACGCGTCCACGATCGGGGCTTCAACCGCCTGGGAACACGAGCAGAGCCGGCGTAGAGTCCGCGCAGGCGGACTTCGTGTTGTTCGAGGCGCGGTTTCAACCGCCGGTCGGGGGGGTCGCCGCGGTGCACGGACGTTCTCCATCCCGACAACGCAGTTCATCCCTTCTCCGACACCGATCGGACGAAGAATCAGCAGCATCCCGGGCCAGCTCCGGCCCGCTTGCCACGTCGTCAAAACCCGAGGGTATCGACCGGACGCCGCGCTTTGCGGCGATCGTCGCCATCCCGTTTTCGCAGTCGAGGACCGCCATGCCGCAGACCGTCATCAACCTGTCCGCGCCCCGCATTCCCGGATGGCGCATCGTGCGCCCGCTCAGCGACGGGGCGCAGGCGCACACCTACGTGGTGGCGCCGGAGTCGCGCCCGTCCGACGAGTGCGCCGTCGCCAAGGTGATGCGGCTCAAGGGGATCGAGGGCTACGCGCTTTCCCCCGAGGTGCAGCGCTGGCGCATGGAGCGCGAGGTGCGCGCCCTGCGCACGCTGCAGGACGCCGGGTGCGAGGGTGTGGTGCGCGTGCTGGACCACGGCTCGCACACGGAAGGCACCGGGCAGCCGTGGATGGTCATGCACCGTCACGCCGGCCCCGCGCGCTCGTTCGACGGCACGGGCTTCGTGTACGCCGAGCGCTTCCGCGGCCGCGTGACGCGCGTGATGTCGATGACGGAGTCGCTGGCCCGCACCCTTGCCGTCATGCACGGGCACGCCGAGCGCATCGTGCACCGCGACCTGCACCTGGGCAACGTGCTGATGGACGGCGTGGGCAGCCGGCCCATCCTGGGCGATTTCGGAATCGCGCACGTGGCGGGGCACTCGCCGCGGCCGGGCTTTGACGACGCCGTCATCTCCGGCGCGTGGCACTGGCGCCCGCCCGAGCTGAACGCCGGCGACGACGGATCCCCCGCCTCGGACGTGTTCATGCTGGGCGGGCTGGTGTTCGAGGCGCTTTCCGGCGGGCACGTGCTGCCGTACGCGGGCGACTGGGGCAGCGCGTGCGTGCACGCGCGGCCGGAGCACCACCTGGGCCGGTGGACCACGGATTTCCGCATCCCCATGGTGAACGCGCTGCTGGACCGCATGCTGGCCATCGATCCGGCCGCGCGGCTGGACGCGGCGGAACTCGTGGAGCGCTGCCGGGAGATCCGCCTGGCGGGCACCCTGCGCGGACGACCGGTTCTGGCCACGGCCTGAGCATCTTCATCGACCGAAAACAACGACGGCGGGCTCCGGAATCATCCGGAGCCCGCCGTTGTTTCTCCGTCAGATGACCGATGGCCCTGGCTTGCGCCGCGGGAGAGATTTCATCCGTCGTGCACTCCTGACGGGCGATGCTCCCGCCGGCGAACCTCTCCGCCGGACCGATCCGCTGAACCGACAATCATCTGATGATCAAGCGAACGCTCGTCACGGCTGCGCTGGCCATCACCTCTGGCGCCAGCACGGCCCACGCGCAGTCCCGCATTCCGTTCACGGTGGAAGGGCGTGTCGATCGCGTGTCGCCCATGGGGAAGTTCGACGAAATCTCCGCGGCCGGGTTCAGCACGGGCGTCGCCGCGTCGGTGCAGGTGCGGCCCGGGCTGGGCGCGTACGCCAGCTACAGCTACGCCGTGTTCGGCCCCAAGCTCTTGAGCGACTTCGACGACGCGACCGACCAGGGCGTGTCCGTCGGCCTGACCGCGGCTGTCCCCGCCGGGGCCACGCGCCTGAAGCCGTACGTGGCGGCCGGCGTGGTGGTGCACCAGTTTACGCTGTACGACCAGGTGGAAACGGATGAGGACGTCGGCTTCGAGGTCGGCGCCGGCGTGGCGGTTCCGGTGATCGGGCGCCTGCGGCTCACGCCATCCGTATCGTACCGCACGTACAACGTGGATCCGCGGTTCGGGGACAGCGACGTGCCGCAGCCGGGCGATGATGGTTTCGCGGTGCGCTACTTTTCCGCGGGCGTGGGGCTGAACTTCGCGTTCTGAGTGGAGGATGAACGAAAGCGGCCCGCGCCGGATTGCCGGTGCGGGCCGCTTTTTCTGTGCTGATGAACGACAAAACGCCGGACCGGGCACGAAGCCCGATCCGGCGTTTTGTTGTATGGAGCTGGCGGGAGTCGAACCCGCGTCCGCCTACAGATCCCCCGCAGCGTCTACGTGCGTATTGCTCTGTTCCTTTCTCCTCGTCCCCTCATCGGCCAGAGCAAGGCCCATCAGGAACCAGCCGTAAAGTTCTCACCCGCGCCGTTACGGCGCCGAACGCGGGCCAGCTCGATTTTAGCGACATCTACCGACCCGCCTCGAGCAGGGCTGATCGGCAAATGGGAGGTAAGGAGCCGTTTAGGACTCTACTTACGCAGCCAGGGCGAAGTTATCGTTCGCGGTTACAATTTCCCGGAGGTTTTACGAGTGCTCCGAGCACCTCGGCACGCAGCCACGGCTTCACCATACACGTCGAAACCATGACAGCCCCAAACCCGAATTTTCAACCGACGCCATCAATCTAGCCGCGACGCCGCCGTGTGTCAATCCCTTTGCGATCAAACGACTTAGGGGATGAGGACCAGCCGCGCCGGCCGTCGGATGAGATGTGTATCCAAGCTCCGGCCCACCAATCCGCGCGATCGCCCCTGTTCCCAGCCTAATGTGGACGCCGTCGCTTGCGCACCACGCAGCGTAGGTCGCGATCCTGGCTCGTCTCCGGCTAGATCCTCCGCTCGCCCCTGGTTCGGCGCGGCGGAGAGTCCGGCGCCGGACGGCACACGGCGACACACCATGCGCTGGTTCCAGACAAGGATAGACGGCCACACGGCTGTGCCCCTCAGCCGTTACATGGCGGAAAGGGTTCCGGGTACATCGCTCGGAACGCGTTTTCCACCACCGATCACTGTATGGGGATCGCCAAGGAGATCAATCAAGCACTGGATCAGCGAATCCGATCAGCGATGATCAAGATGGCGCCCACAGTGCCCGATCACGATGAGCTCCCGTTCTGGATCCCAGAGAAAGTGGATCCGAATCGTCTCCGTCACGCTGTCCTTTACGCCGATTTTTAAGTGGGCCATCATCTCAACAGCCTCGCCCTCATAGAGAAACGTTCTTAGCTGCTTTGCGCGTTTGTTCTTCTTCACCGTCTCAGACTCCGTCGAAGCGAAACTGCTCCCAAACACGCTCCGAGCTCCAGAATCACCGCCGCCGGATTTCAACATATCCCAGTAGGAAGTCACGAGTAGTCGAAGAAGGCGGAAAGCCTCGCCTCCCTTGTTGAAACTCGTAGATTCCTGAGCAGATTTCCAGCCAGTCTCGAGTATGGTGACACGCTCCGGGTAAAGAGCAGTCAGTGCAAGAAGCGACTGGGTTGGAGTAGGATTAGCTCCACACACTTCACGAAGTGCATCCCTGACATCGGTCTCGTAGTCGATTCCCCTTGAACGTTGATGAACACCGGCTAGCGCCTCTGTTAGACTCTTGTTGGAATACTCCAAAGCGCGCAAACCATCATCTTGCTCTGCACGCGTCAACTCTGCGGCATCCAATGCCGCCTCAAGGCGAGCAATCTCTTCCTCATGCTCGTTGTAGGCGTGTTGCAAAAAGCTGAGAAGAGCACTCTCTTCACCTAAACGCTGGCTGTCGTGCAGGCGCCGTTCAAGTTCCCTCTTACGGTCTCGACTTTCCGAAACTCTGGCCACCGCAAGAGGGCTGACGTGTGCTCTTGAGGCCGCGACATTCGAACTGTGAACAATCTCACTAAGAACCTCGCTCTTCTTAGGTCCTACCTGTGATCCTAGGCTCTCCAAATCGGCAGCATAAAGCCGACGATAACGGATCACTGCATCATTACGGACGTTTCGCGGGGGGCGAAGGATGTTCACAGCACCTCGCCAAGCGATATTTTCTCGGCCACAGCGCCGTTCAAGCTCGTACGTGTCTTCACCGTCTGGAATTACGTAGAGCTCTCCCAACCCCACCAACGCGGCCGAGAGTTCGGCGGGCGGAATCAGGTACCCACCTTCCAGGAGCGGGCTGAGAACCACAATAGGATGGCGCCGGTCCAATCGATTGACGTTCTCTAGGAAAGACGCGGAATCTGTGAGCGACAAACGGTTTTGTCTCTGCCCAACGGTTTGGGAAGATACAGGACACCTGTTGTATATCTGACCGATCAATCGGGGTTGTGTAACGAATATGGGAGCCTCAACTCGCGGGCTGATATCATTGACCTGCAATAAGAGCGTGCAGCGTATCTCAGAATCTGCTGAAGCCTGCTCCAAGCCAAATTCGGTGACCCATTCCCGACCTCCTACCCGGGTGTCGGGATGAGTATACCTGAAAGAAAACAATACGGGAAACTCGCCGTCAGCAATCCACGTTTCTAAGCGGTGCCTGTTCGCAGCAATACGGGTATCAGTCTCTTTCAACGAATCTGCGGTGATTTCGGAATGCATTCCCTTCGAGAGCCAGTTAGCAGCGAGTTGAAGCGGAGTGTCCAGATTACACTTAGATTCCAGCGTTAGTACTGTAGAATAGACAATCACCGTTTCGACCTCACGGATAGCGGGGGAATCGTGACCGGGATGCCGGTCCCTGAAGAGTTGTCAGCAACCCTGTCTATGTTCTTACTATGAGACGTACGGGGGATGCTCCCGTCACCTCTACCTCGATGACGCGCTCGTGGCGGAAATGGGCCGGGTAGCCCTTGATCGCCATCGATTCCGTAAGCGTCTGCTCGTCGCGCGGCATCGTCCGCAGCACGTCGTCGCTCATCAGCACCACCAGCTTGGAGCGCGGGCGGGTGATGGACACGTTGAAGCGGTTGGGGTTCAAAAGGAATTCCGCCTCGCGCTCCGCGTATTCCCGGTCGGCGACGGCATAGGATACAATGATCATCTCCCGCTCGTTGCCCTGCATCCGCTCCACCGTGTCCACAACCGGGAGTTCGCCGCGCGGCCAGCCGCCGGACACCAGTTCGCCCAGGATGGCCGCGTTCTGCGCGCGGTGCGGAGACAGGATGGCCAGCCCGTGCGCGCGAAACGCCTCGGCCGTGTACGCGGCGCCCGTCTCGGGATCACGGATGCCGACACGGGCGAGCCGGGCCAGACGCGCGGCGAGACCCGCCTCGAACGCGTTGCGGGCCGTGGCGCGCACGCCGGCGTAGGTGCAGAAGACCGCCGCGTCGCCCGGCCGCAGCAGCACGTCCCACAGCAGGCGGTCCACGGGATCATCGATCTCGATCGCCTCGTTTCGCGCCAGCCGACGGTGCGGGTCCATCGACACGAAGCCGGGATAGAAGAGCCGCGCCGGCCACCGCACCAGCGCGCGGTTCATCCGCCGGCTCTCCCGCAGCGCCAATCTCCCGAACCGCTCGGCGAAGTGCGTAAACGCCGATCCGAAAAGCGTTTCCTCCCGCGGATAGCGGCCGTACAGAATGGGCGGAAGCTGCCGGTCGTCTCCGCACAGGACCACGCGGCCACCGGGCCGCAGCGACGAAAGGGCGATCAGCGCCTCCGGCACCTTCATCTGCGACGCCTCGTCGATCACCACCACGTCGAACAGCGGGCGGATGGGCACGGTGGAGTCCGCCTCCTCGTCGTCGTCGTCGCCATTCATCTGGCGCATCTGCTTCCACAGCGACCACACCGTGGAGCCGGCCACGAGCGGCAGTCCGTCCGCATCCGAAGCCGCCAGCGCGCGGGGAAGATGGTCGTCGCGGATCACCTCCACCTCCAGCGCGGCCAAGTCGTCGTCCGCCTCGCTTCCCCGCCCCGCCAGCTTCACCGCGCGCAGCGGCGAGTCCAGCCCGGCGGACGCCAGTTCGCGCGCCAGCCGGGCCAGCACGTTCACGACGGCGCGGTGCGTGGCCGCGGTCACCAGGATGCGAAGCGGCCGCCCCGCCGCCCGCGCCGCCGCCGCCATCCCGATCAGGATCCACGCGAGCAGGTACGTCTTGCCCGTTCCCGGCGGCCCCCAGATGACGGAAACAGATTGGCCGAACGCGGCGCGCCAGGCCGCCTCCTGCTCGGCGTTGAGCGCGTAGCCGCGGCGTGCGTGCGCCACATCCACCGTTTCCCGCCACCCGGCGTCCGCGTCCAGCGGCGTGGCCCACCCCGGCGCCTGGCCGGCCAGCAGTGCACGCACGGTGGCGGATTCTCCGTGGTCACCGGCCAGGGCGCGCAGGCTCTGCACCACGCGGCGCGTGTTGAAATCCACCGAAGCGCGGTCCAGTACGCAGACGCGGTTCAGGTCCAGCACGGGGCGCCCGTCGTACCGGTCGAAGGCCAGCTTGTCCCACGCGGTGTCGGGCGCCAGCGTGATCCGCGGCGGGGACGAGGCCAGATCGTAGTCGATCAACTCCACCATCAGCTTGCGGCGCAGCCACGGCTTCGCATCCGTTTCCGCCAGCATGCGACCATCGTCGTTGGTCAGCACGAGGGCGAAGTCGCCGGGGCGGAACTTGGCCTCGCGGCAGGCGGGATCGAATTCGAACACCGCGTGCCCGTTCGGCAGCCGTTCGACGAGGTTGAGGCCGGAAATGGATTCAAAGCGGCGCGCGCGGTCCGCCGTCGGCAGCGCGTGCAGGGCGCGGATGCTGGCCGCCTGCTCCGCCGCCTCCGCCAGCGTAAAGAGGCGAAGCTGCTCCAGCACGGGATCCGCGATGGGCCCGCCACCCTCTGCGAACGCGGCGGAATCCATCCGCAGCATGGGATCGCGGCGGCGCGCGGCGTGGTCGCGGATGGCGCGGATGACGGAATCCACTCCCGCCAGCTTGCTGCCCACCGCGCGGACAATCTCCGCCCGCACGCGCTCCGGCGCTTCTTCCCCGCCCGCGACGGGGTGCGGACGCTGGCGCCATACGTCATGGATGCGCTCGAACGCCACCTGGCTGCTGAACGGCCAGCCGTAGTCCGGGCGCGTGCGGTGCACCCACGCCTTTTCCGCCGGCTGCAGCTCGTCCGAGACGGAGGCCAGGTCCCACGCGTAGGGGATGGGGAGGGCGAAAAGCTCGCCGACCACGTCCAGCACCACCGTCCCCGGCGGCGGCGCGCCCGCGTCCCCACCGGGAAAGAGGAGGCGCGCCACGCCCGCGATCCCCGGCTGCGTTCCCGCGTCGCCCAGGTGCCGCTGCAGGCAGTCGCGCAGAAGCTCCGCCTCGCCCGCGTCCCACAGGTACACATGCGCCCCCGGCCCGCGCCGCCGCCCGCCGGTCTGTGCCTCGCGCGCGCCGGCTTCCGCGTCGCCCACGATCTCCGCCGCGCGGGTCAGAAAGCGGCCCAGCATCTCCCGCTCGCCCTCCTCACTCCCCGATTCCGACACGAACACGTCCGTCCGCGCCGGGCCGCCGGACCGCTCCGCGCGGATGCCGAGGGCGAACACCGTTCCGCTCACCGGATCGCTTTCCGCCGTCACCAGCACGCGCGCGGCCTCCGCGACCGGCATGCGGAAGCTCTGCTTCTCCCCCTCCTTGAGCTTGCCGAAATCCAGCGCCTGCACGCGCTTCTTGAGCACGGACTCCGCCGATTCCAGCGCGTGGGCGCCGGTGTACACGCCGCGCTTGAACTCCGCCGTCCGAAGCTGGCGCACGTTGCGAATGCCGCGCGACCGAAGCTGGCTTGCCGCCAGCGGTGTCAGTCCCACGACGCGCGACAGGTGATCGGTGCGGTCCGCCTCCGCGCGGCAGTGCGCGAAGAACGCGCACGAGGTGCATCGCGGCCGGAGGTGCCACTCCGCTTCCGCCGCGGATGCGGCGGCGATGCGCGGCAGTTCATCCCGCAGAAACGCCTGCACATGATGGCGATACGCGGCCAGCGGAAACCGTTTGGGTCCGCGGGACCCGCGCGTCCACAGCCACCCCCAGCGCGTGTCCACGACGGCCTCGATCCCCTCCGCGCGGCAGATTTCCTCCAGCAGCAGCGAGTAGAAGGCGACCTGCGCAAAGTGCTGCAGCGCGCCCTCGCGGCTCCACTTCACGTCCGCCACGCCCAGCCGCAGCCGCCCGCGCGCGTCGCGTCCAAGGCGCACCAGGTCCGGCTGCGCGGGCGCGACCCGCACATGCACGGGAATGCCGAAGCGCTCCCGGAAACCGTCAGGAACGCGCAGTTCCGGCTGCACCAGCCAGCGAGCCTCGCCCGGATCGCGCAGCGCACGCACGACGGCGGCATACGGCAGGCGCTCCGTCCGCCCCTCCGCGTCCCGGTCCGCCACCACGACACGCTCGCCGAAGTGCGCGATCAGCCGGTCCATTGCGCGCGCTTCCCAGCGGCGGCCGGCGCGCGTCAGCAGCTCCATCCCCGGCCGCTGGCCGATGAGCGGGCCCGCCGCGGGGTCGGCGTTGGGCGCGGGCACGTCGCCGCCGCGCAGGGCGGGCGGCACCATCTCCCACCGCAGCTGCCGGTCGCAGTCGAAGCGGAAGTACTGGGCGAGGAGCGTTCCGGAAAGGCGCAGGTCGGTCAAGACGGGCAGTGCGTGAGTGCTGGGTGCGTGAGTGCGTGAGTGCGCCGGCGCCGGGATCGGCGGGGGCGGTCGCAGCGATTCGCTGGGTTCGGTGCGGGGAAGGTATACGGAGGGCGCGACGGGCGGCAGGGGCCCTCACCCCGCGCGCTTCGCGCGACGACCCTCTCCCACAAACAGACGTGGGAGAGGGAGCAGACCCCAGTCTGGCGCGGGTGGCGGAATGAGGATGATCGGCGATGTCCGCCGCGGCGCTGCCCGCGGATCAGCGGTGGCGGCTTCGTGGAGTTGCGCGGTCAGGCGGGGTCGATGGCGGCCAGCGCGTGGATATGCTGGATGACGGCACGCGCCGTCTCGGGCGCGGCGTATCCGCCTTCCAGGGTGGAGACGAGGCGGCCGGCGGCGTGTTGATCCGCCCACTCGCGCACCACCGTCGTGATGGCGTGGATGTCGTCCGCCTGAACGGCGAGCGGGCCCTGCGCGTCCGCAGCCAGGATGTCGAATCCCGCCGCGAGCAGGACGAAATCGACCGGCTTATCGGCGTCCGCCAGCGCGGCGCGGAGCGCGGCGGCGAACGCATCGCCATCGCTGCCGGGCGCCAGCGCCGCTCCGCCGATCAGGGGATGATCATCCGCGGCGGGATCCGGATGGGGGAATGATCGCGGATGTGCGTGGATGGAAAGGAGCTGAATCCCATCCTCCTCCGCCAGCAGTCGGGCAAGCGCCACCGGCGGACGCGCGCCCCACGCCACGACCAGCACGCGTTCTATCCCGTAAAGCCCCCGCAGGTGCCGCGCGGCGATGGCGACGTGGTTGATGAGCGAAAACTCGCCCGCGGCGTCCGCGCCCGCGCCGCGCCCCAGCGGACGGGTGAGCGCAAACGCATTCCGCACCTCGCCTTGCAGCACCGCGTGCACGGCGGTGAGCGCGCATCCGGCGGCAGCCGTCGCTGCGTCCCACGAGGCGCCTGAGACGGGAACGCCGTCCAGTTCCAGCGTGCGGCCCTGCGCGCGCGCCTCGTCACTCGTTCTCCGAAGGCGCTCCAGGTACGCGGGCGTGTGGACGAGCAGCAGATCGTTTTCAGTCGCCGGTGTGCCTTCCAGCTGCAGCACGGGGTCCCAGAGCGCCACCATGTCGCGCTGCACCGCGCGCACGATGGCGGGAAGGCGCCCCTGATGGTCCGGGTGATTCCACCCGGTGTCGTGAAGGGAACAGTCTTCGTTGCTGACGAACGCGGTGATCTTCACGCCGACTCCAGGCTGGGGGACAGGCGCGGCAATATGGGCGGATGGAGGCGGCGGGGCGAGTGGGAATCGGTTCCCGCCGCCGTCGGACGGCGAACCGCCCGTCGCGCGATCACCCCGTCTCCAGATGACGAAGAGCGCGTCCCCGCGGGCGAACAACTTGCGTAGCCCGCGCCGCCTGAACCCATCACCGGAGGATGACGATGCAGCAGGAACGCGATCAGATCGGCGGCGACGAAGGGCAGGGCTTCGGAGGCGGACGCGGCGGCGCGGCTCCGCAGGGCGGCGGCGACCTGGGCGGCAGCGCCTCGGGCGCGGGTGGCGGTGATCTGGGCGGATACGGCGGGGGGGCCGGCGGGCGCGACCTGGGCGGCGCACCCGCCGACGACGGTGCCGATCATCCCAACAACGCGGACGCCGCGGGCGAGCTGGACGCGCCGGGGCACGGCGACGCGGGTGCCACGCACCACCGCCACACGCAGGGTGCAGCGGGCCACGCGGGCGCGTCGGAGACGGACGGCAACGCGGGAAGCGGGCTGCAGGACGGCCCGGACGGTGACGCCGGCCTGGCCTCCAACGACATCGGCGGCGGCGGCACGAGCGGGCTGGGCGACCCGGACGTCTTTCCCCGGCAGCTGGGGCTGGACGCGGGAACCGGCGGCAACGCGGGCGGCGGAACCGCGACCGGCGGCACGTTCAACGACAGCAACGGCCGCTGATCCACGACTGGTGTTTTTCGGCCGATGACGGGAACGGGGCTGCATCCACATCGGATGCAGCCCCGTTTGTCATCAGAACATTTTTGCGATCAGGTGCAGAGCGCGCGGGCGGCGGCCACCGGATCCAGCGGCGTGGGTGCGGGCGCGGCTTCCACCTGCGGAGGCGGGGGCGCGGCGATGGTGTCCGGCGCGACGGAATCCGCCGCGACGCCCAGCAGGCGCCGGCCACCCGTGACGGAGCGCGGCCGGGGACGCGGAGCCGCGGCGGCGGCCGCCGCGGTCGCTGCCGCACGGCGCGCCATCTCCGCCTCGTAGCCCGGGCCGGTGTAGCGGATTTCCGCGCCGCGCGCCCCATCGCCCTGTGGCCGTCGCAGACGGACCTCCAGCACGGTGCTGTCCAGGGCCCACACGGCGTGGTCAGGGCGGCGGCAGTACGGCGGACCATGCACGCGCTCTGCCGTAGTGAGCGCCTGCGCGAACAGATCGCGCGCCGTGGCGATGCCGTTTTCCGCGTGAAAGTACAGCAGCCCCACCAGCGTGTCGCGCGACAGAATGGCGACGGCCTGCAGCGGCGTCTTCGTGGAAATCGCGTACACCTCCCGTCCGGCGCGCGTGGTGGCGATGCGCATTTCGCCGCCCGCCTGCAGTTGCGTGGAGGCCTCGGCGCCCGTGATTCCCCACGGCAGCACGCGCGGCAGTGCTTCCTGCGCGCGCGCGGCCCGTGCGCTCAGAAGCGGGATAAGGACAAGCGCGGCGATCCGCGGGATGCGGTTGATTATGGGCACGGAACGGGGTGCGGCTGTGGGGATCGCGATGATGATAATCTTCCATCATCCTTGATGGAAGACAAGTGTCTGATGCGGTAGCAGCGGATGATGGACAGACCCCGCGCATCGAGCGGAGGGCGGGCGGAGGCGGATAACGTACGGTGGCGTCAGATTCTCGGTGCGAAAGACGGGTCGAGTGCAGGCGGCCGGCGGTGGCCCTCACCCCGCGCGCTCCGCGCGACGACCCTCTCCCACGAACGGATGTGGGAGAGGGAGCACACACCAGGGCCGTGCGGGTGGCGGAGTTCGGCGCGGCGGCGGGCTCCCCCCTCCCCCCAGCCCCCTCGCCCCGCAAGCGGGGGAGGGGGAGCCGTTCGGCGCGGCTGAAAGTTCGGCGCGACACGCGCGGCATCGGCAGTTGAAGCCCCGATCGTGGGCGCGTCAGCGGCCACGAGTCGGGGGTTCCCGCTGTTCGAGCGGCGGATTTATTCGCTCAACAGAACCCGCTCCGGCGCCAATCTCCGCCAAGCACGCCGCACTTTCCGTCGCGAACAACCCTCCCCCAGTCTTTTTTGGGGGAGGGTGGGCGAGTAGTACGAGCCCGGGTGGGGGCCGCCCTGACGCACGCGCCGCAGCTCAATCCATCCTTTCCAGCTACCTGTCCCACCACCGACCTACGCCGCGCCGCGCAGCCGGCGAATCGCCCACTCCGCCGCCGCGGCGAGCAGCACGGCGCCAAAGAGCAGCGCCGCCAGTGGCAGCCGCGATCCGTCCGACGCGCCTGCGGGGGTGAGCCGCTGCATCGCACCGCGCAACGAATCCGCCGGCAGCAGCCGCCCGCCAGACGCCCCCGCGATCATCGCTAGGCGCGCCCATCCATCCTCCGCCGCGCCAGTGCCGGCGGTGGCGCGAAAGGCCGCGCTCGTGCCGCGGCCCGCAAAGGCGACGGTGTACAGTCCCGTGTCCGCGGGGACGAAGGCGGCGCGCAGCACGCCCGCGCGCGCCGGGTCCGCCGCGAGCGCCAGCGTGTCCGTCCCACGACCGGGCGAGCGGACGATGAGAGCGGGCACCTCCGCCGCGGCGTCCGGCGCGGCGTAGACGATCAGTTCCCGCCGCGCGCCGGCCGGCGCGACCGGCTCCGGGAGTTGGATCGTGAGCGGGTCGCGCGGCGCGGAGGCGAGCCAGTCCACCAGCGCGCGCCAGAACTCCCGGTGCTCCACGATACGCCCCGCCTCCATCCGCCAGCGCCACGTTTCCGTCAGCCCCAGCGCCGCCGCGCGTCCCCGCCCCAGCGGCCGCAGCGCGAGCACGGCGCCGCCTCCCGCCGTCGCGCCCACGGCAGTGCCAGGCCGCACCGCGCCGTACACCGTTGCCGCGGAGCGCACGCGATCCGCGGGGAGCGCGGCGAGTTCCGGCGGCAGCGTCCACGCCACCGCGGGCCCGTCCACCGCGCGCGCCTGCCCCGCGTCGGCCGCCACGCCGAACGCCCGCGCCCCGCCCTGCCCGCCGACTAAAAGAACGCCGCCGCCCCGCGACGCCGCCCAATCCGCCATCACGCGCCGCTCGCCCTCGCCGACCGGCGTGGCGTCCAGCACGACTGCGGCGTCCACGCGGGCGAGCCGTTCCGGCGTCGCGGTCCCTCCCCCAGCCGCCACGGACTGCCCGCGGCCCAGATCGAACGCCGTCTCCACCACCGCGCCCGACTCCTCCAGCGCGCGAACGACGAACTTGGATTCCCAGTGCGGAAATCCCGCGCGGACCAGCACGCGAGGCGGCTCGGCGGAATCCACCCATGCCCCGGTGCGCACCGTCTGTCCGCCCGCATCCACCGTCCATTCCCGCCACCCCGCGCGCGGCGGACGCACGCGGAACGCACCGCTCGCTGCGCCGGACGGATCCAGGCGCACGGCGACGCTGTCCAGCACGCCGGTCTCGTCCGCCACCCGAACGCGCACGCTGTCCCCCGGCGCACCGTGCACACGAAAGCCGACAGCGGCCGCACGGCCGGAGAGGGCGCGCGCGGGCGGCTGCGCCTGCACGGTCGCGGCATTGCGCGGCAGCGCGGCATAGAGCGGCGCGCGGCGGGAAGCGGCGGCCAGCAGTTCCAGTTCCCGCGCGGTCGGCGCCTCCGTGGACGCACGTGCGATGGCGGGAGGCGCACGCCCGACGAGAAGGGAATCGCTCCGCGCCTCCAGCGTCCGCGCGTCCGCCAGCCAGGCGGGGGCGAGCGCGCCGGTGCGCGTGCGCCATACGGGAAGCGCCAGCGCGGCGACAAGAAGGACGAGCACGATCGCGCGGAGCGCGGCGGCGGCCTTCATCGGGTAAGCGCGTACACGACGATGTTCACGCCGAAACGGGTGTTATCCACGGATTGGAAGCGCTTGTTGCGCGCGTGGAAGTTCCACTCCGAGGCGTAGTCCTTGTTGCTGTACAGCACGCCCAGGCGCCCGTTGACTTCCACCCCCATCAGGTTCTCGTGCACCAGCCCGTCACCCCAGCCGTTCAGTTCGTGGCTGGTGGTGGGCGGACCTTCCGGAAAGAGAAAAAAGGCGCGGTAGAGTTCGTGATTGTTGGGGATGTTGCGCAGCGAGTTCGCCCCAAAGATGCGGCGCAGTTCGGCGACGGCGGTCTTGTGAAAGCCGCCATCGATGTCATGACTGTGGTCTTCCACGTGCAGCAGCCCGCCCCGCTCCACGTACGCCTTGAGGTTGGCGCTTTCCTGCGGGTTGAAGCGCAGCGGCAGGTGGCCGGTAAGGAACAGGTACGGAAAGCGGAAGATCTCCGGGCTGCTCAGGTCCACCAGCACGCCCTGTGACGCAACGGGAATGGACGTGTACTGCGCCACGGAGTGGAGGATGTTCGTGGGCACGAGCGGCGCCGAGTCCCAGTTGCCGCTTTCGTACTTCGCCGTGGCAAAGGTGAACGCCTCCGGCCCGCGGGTGGGCGCGGCCTGCACCGGCAGCGGCGCCGGCCCGCGCGCCACGGCCACGGCCGGCGCGGAGCGGACGTTCGGCGCGGCGGTGGCGAGCGCGATCAGCACCAGCGCCCCGCGGCGGAAAAGGACGTGTTTCATCCGCCCCTCCCGATGCGCCGGAAGTACTCCGCGGCAGCCGGATCCGCCGTCGACGGCAGCGGCCGTGCGCCCGCCCCGGCGGAGGGCGCGAGCCGTCCGCGCGCGCGGCGCAGCAGATCGCGCGCACGGTCCGCGCGCCCCGCGCCCGCCTCGCCGGAGGCCTGCGAGATCAGCGCGGCGGCCTGGCGGTCCGCGCCGGCTTCCAGCGCCCGCGCCGCCAGCGACGATACTTCCAGCGCGGACTGGCGCGGCGCACGGCGTCCCAATCCCGCCGCCACCCGGTCCAGTTCCGCCAACAGCGGCCCCATGCTGGCCAGCGCCGTCCCGCGGCTGCGCGCCACGGGGCCCACGTCGTCCATCTTTCCCTGCCCGCGCGCCTCGGCCACGTTGATGGGGTCCACCGCGACGTTGCCGCGCGGGAACACGCGTTCCGCGCGCTGCATGGCCTGAATCATCCGCAGCGCCTCGTACTGGTGCGGCAGCGACGAGTCGGGCCTGATGAGCTTGAGCTGCCCCTCCGCGCTCCACATCAGATTGTGGAGGGTGAGCAGGTCGCGGTTCACGTCCAGCAGGTCGCCCTCGTCGTGCTTGTGGCTCACCTCGTCGATGGTGCCCTGCCCCGTCGCCTCGGAAGCCGCCTCAAGCGTGGCTTCCGGCGTGCGCTCGGGGGCGGCGGGTTCTGAGCCGTGCGCGGCGCCTTCCGTGTGACCCGCGCCGCCGCCGGACTCCAGGTAGCCGAAGTCCACGTCCTGTCCCTGGACGGCACCGCTGGACCCGCGCACGTAGATCTGCTCGCCCACCACTTCGCGCAGCCGGCCCTGCTCGGCCGCGATGTCGTTGCTGCGCGACTGCAGTTCCGCGCGGGCCAGGCGGGGAGCGTCGCGTACCAGGCGCTCGGTCATGAGAATGATCATCCGCTGGCTGAGAACGGGATCCTTGGGCAGTTCCGAGGGGAGCCCCAGTTCCGTGTTCACCTGGTCGAACTCGTCCGGCCGGGCGATGCGGACAATGCGCGTGCGCGACACGCTTTCCCCCGGGCCGGTAACGTCGTTGCGGTCGCGGGCCGTGGCGCGGATGTGCATGACGTCACCCGCCTGCAAGCCCATCGTGGCGAGGTCGATGGAAAACTCGCCGGACGCGGTCTTTCCATTTCGCGCCACGCGCGTGAACTGCCAGTCGCCCTCGGTGAACTCGTACGATTCACCGCTTCCCCGGCTGCGCGTCCAGTGCAGCCACAAGGCGCCGACCCCGTAATCGTCACCCGCGCCGGCGCGAACCGTGAGGCGGCCGCTCGGCTGGGCCAAGACGAGATCGGCGTCCGGCGTCGTCAACTGGACGTCCGGCGCCTGGTCCGCGAGGGGGATCAGCGGCACCACGCGGCGGTCCACCGTTTCATCTCCCGCCACCGCCTCCAGCGTGAGTCCCTTGGCGTCGGCGGGCATGGTGTAGTCGACCACCCACTCCTCGCCCTCGCGGCGGACGGCGACGGGTGCGCCGCCGATGGCCGCGGCGCGCACGGCGTCCCAGCGGTCCGGAAAGCGGCTGCGCAGGCGCACGCGGCTGCCGGGAAGCGCGCTCACCGGCTCGTCGCCGCGGCCTTCCTGCACGGGGAGTCCGGCGTACGCGGGCGGCTGCACGCGCCAGCGGAACTCGTCAAACATCGGCATGGGCGCGGGCGGCACGTTGGGCAGCGTCGTGCCGCGGACCTCGCGCCACTTGCTGGCGTAGGCATCCGCCGGGTGCATCCACCGGCCCAGCGCTTCCCGCGCGGCGCCGGGAAAGGAGAGGGCAAAGAGCGCGGCGACGGCCAGCGACGCGGCGAGGACAATCACCGGCACACGGACATTCAGCGGCGCGACGCCCCGCGGTCCGGCCGCCTGCAGCCGGCGCTCCGCATCCGCCACGAACGCGCGGCCCACGATGCCGTCCGGCACCGTTTCCGCCATGTCGAACGCGGTCAGCAGGCGGTTGTCCAGCGCGGGAATGCGTTCCTCGGCCAGCAGGGCGAACGTGCGCGGAGTTGGCGGATTCAGAACGCGGTAGATCGCGTATCCCACGACGCCCAGCCCCAGCAGCGGCGGCAGCCAGCGCAGCGTCTCGCGCAGCACGGCGCGCATGGGGATGAGCAGGTCGACCAGCACCAGCGCGACGGCCACGGACGCGAAGAGCGCCGGGCCGATGACGAGCGCGCGGAGCAGCACCGATCGCCGCCACGCGGAGCGGACGCCGTCGATCAGCCGGTCCGCGGGTGCGCGCAGCGGGCGGGAAGTGGATGGCGGAGCGTGGGCGAGCGTGCTCATGCGGCGGTCCTGCGGCGATAGGCGAGCAGCGTTTCCAGCAGCGCGGCCAGGATGGCGGCCGCCAGCAGCCAGCGGCCGAAGGCGAATCCCCCGCCCGCGGCGCCCAGGCGGTTGGCGGCGATAGTCCGCGCCCCGGTTCCGCGCAGCAGCGAGAGAGCGCCCGAATCCAGCGGCCGCTCCGCCGTCGCCGCGGCGTCCTCGCAGCCGCGCGCGAGGCGGCCGAGCATGGCGGGGTACTCCGCCTGAAACGGCAGTTCCCCGCCCTCCAGCGCGGTTCCCGCCACGACCACGCAACCGCGTCCGATTTTCCGCGCGGCGGCCGCGGGCCGTCCATCATCCCAAGCCGCCACGACGTGCGCGTCCGATGCAGGCGCGCCACCCGCACGTCCAGCCGCGCCGCCGATCCGCAGTTCCGGGCCGAACCACATCGTTCCGCCGCCGGACGCGGAGGCCGCTGAGCCCGTCCACGGCAGATCGCGATTCCCATCCACCGCGCCCGCGGCAAAGACGACGGTCGCTCCGGCGCGCGCGCGATCCATCAGCCCGGCCGGCGATCCATCCAGCACGATGATGACGTCTTCGGGAATGGATGCGGATGCCGCGGGAGCGATGGTCCGCGCCGCGTATCCCAGCGCACCGAGCGCGGCCGCGGCGTATCGTCCGCCCTCGGTGGCGATGACGGCGGCGGAGCGGGGCGTCCCGGCTGTGTCGGAAGAAGCGCTGTCCATCCCCATCCGCAGGGGCACCAGTTCCAGCGAGCCCGGCCACGCGGCGCGGCGCAGCGGAGCGAGGCCGGCGGACCATCCGCTCTGCGGAAAGGCGGAAATCACCCGAACCGCGACGGAGTCCGCGCCGCGCAGGTCGCGCGCGGCGAGCGGGACGGCGCGCAGGCCGGCGGCCAGTTCGGAGCGTCCCCGCCCCGGCCCGTCGCTCGCCAGCTTCGCGAAATACGCCATCGTCAGTTCAGCGCGTGGCACGTGCACTGCGGCCGTGTCGAACAGCAGCAGTTCGCCGACGGGCTCACCGTCGGGGCCGATGACGGCCTGACGCGCCGTCGCCACCGCGCGCGGCCACTCCGCGGCGGACGCGGCGCCGCGGTCCAGCAGAACGACGTTCGCCGTCCCCTCGCGCGCCGGAATCCACGACGGCCGGGCCAGCGCCGCGCCCAGCAGCGCGAGGAGGAGCATGCGCAGCAGGAGGAGCGGAACGTCCGTCGGGCGGCTGACGCGGATGGCGTTGCGCGGGTCTTCCGACAGAAAGCGCGCGGTCGGCAGCGCGGCGCGCATGGGCGGACGGCGGCGGATAAGGTGCAGCGCGAGCGGCACCAGCGTGGCCAGCAGGCCGGCGAGAAGGAATCCGGGAGCCGCGAGAGTCAGCACGCCGTCACCCCCGCCGCGCGTTGGCCCACGCCACCAGCGCCTCTTCCACCGGCTGCGCGGTGGTGAGCGGCACGTACTCCACCGCGCGCTCGCGCAGACGGTCCGCCAGCGCGTCGTAGTAGGCGCCCACGCGGCGGCGGTACCCGGCGTCCGCGTCCGGTGTGGCCGGGAGTTCGGCGCCGGGCTTTTCCGGATCGTAGAACAGCCCCGCGCCCGGCGCGCGCTCCCCCGACTCGGCGGGGGTCAGGACGCGCATCACCACGACCTCGTCCCCGCGCGCGCGCAGCCGGCCGAGCGCGGTGGACACGGCGTCTCCGCCATCCTCCTCCAGCAGATCGGTGATGAGGACGATGCGCCCGCGACGCTGCAGCGCGCCGCCCACGCGGTCGAGCACGGGCGCGGCGGAGCCGGAGCCGGACGGCTTCATCCGCTCCAGTTGCATCAGCAGGTCGTGCAGGTGGCCGCGGCGGGAACGGGGGGCGAGAAGCAGCCGCGGCTCCACGCCGAACGTGGCCAATCCCACCGCGTCGCCGTGGCCCAGCATGATGTGCGCGAGCGCGGCGGCCACGTAGGCGGCGTAGCGGTGCTTGGACACGCCGCCCGGCTCCGCGTAGTCCATGGACGCGGATTCATCGACGACAAGGAAGCACTGCAGGTTGCTGCGCTCCTCGAACTCGCGGACGTACAGGCGGTCCGTGCGGGCGTACAGCTTCCAGTCCAGGTAGCGGACGTCGTCGCCCTGCTGGTAGTCGCGGTGCTTGGCGAAGTCTTCGCCCACGCCGCGCTGGGGCGAGCGGTGCACGCCGGACTGAAAGCCGCGCACGACGGTGCGGGCGATCAGGTCCAGCCCGCCCAGGCGCTCCAGCAGCTGCGGGGGAAGAAACTGCGCGGCGGTGTTCATCGGCGCGCGCGTGACGGAAGGCGTGTGGTCGACGACGGAGGACGGCCGATCGTGGATGGAACGCGCGTGGCGGTTGATGAACGTCCATCGACAGCTGAGGAACGGCCAGTGAGGGCTGTCGAACGTTCGATCAGCGGGATGGCGTGCGGCCGCGGGCTGTGGCCCTCACCCCGCGCGCTGCGCGCGACGACCCTCTCCCACGAACGGATGTGGGAGAGGGGGCACACTTCAGTGCCGTGCGGGCGGCGGAGTGCGGTGTGGCGGCGGGCAGGCCCCCCATCCCCAGCCCTTCCCCCCAAAAAACCCTGGGGGGAAGGGAGCACCGGGTACGCGCTCCACACTCTCGCGCGCGCCCCAACCCTCCCCCAGTCTTTTTTGGGGGAGGGTGGGCGAGTAGTACGAGCCCGGGTGGGGGCCGCCGTGATCTCCGCCGCCCGCACGCGCACTGACGCACTCACGCACCCAGCACTCACGCACTTCCCTTTCACAGCCCGCTCCGCGGCGGCGCCACACTCTCCATCAGCCGCGCGATCACCTGGTCCGGCGTCACGCCCTCCGCCTCGGCGTGAAAGTTCACCAGCACGCGGTGGCGCAGCACGGGAGCCGCCACGCGGCGGATGTCGTCGGGCGTCACGTGAAAGCGGCCGCTGAGCAGCGCGTTGGCCTTGGCGCCCAGGATCAGCGCCTGCCCCGCGCGCGGCCCGGCGCCCCAGCGAATCCATCGCTTGACGTCCTCGTGCGCATCCGGGCCGGTGGGGCGCGTGGCGCGGACGAGGGAGGCGGCGTAGCGGAACACGTTGTCCGCCACCGGCACCTCGCGCGTCCACCGCTGCAGCGTCATGATGCGCTCCGCGTCCAGCACCCGCTGCACCGGCGCATCCGCCACGCCCGTGGTGGCGCGCAGGATCTCCACTTCTTCCTCCGCCGAGGGATAGTCCAGGCGGATGTCGAACATGAAGCGGTCCAGCTGTGCCTCGGGAAGCGGATACGTTCCCTCCTGCTCCACCGGGTTCTGCGTGGCCAGCACGAAAAAGGGGCGCGGCAGCGGCATGTCTTCGCCGCCGGCGGTCACGCGACCCTCCTGCATGGCCTCCAGCAGCGCGGCCTGCGTCTTGGGCGGGGTGCGGTTGATTTCGTCCGCCAGCAGCACCTGCGTAAAGATGGGCCCGCGGATGAAGCGCGCCGCCCGCCGCCCCGTGGCGCGGTCTTCCTCGATGACTTCCGTGCCGGTGATGTCGCCCGGCATGAGGTCCGGGGTGAACTGCACGCGGCGAAAGTCCAGCTCCATCGCCTCGCTGAGCGTCTTTACCAGCAGCGTCTTGGCCAGACCCGGCACGCCCACCAGCAGCGCGTGGCCGCCCGCCAGCAGGCACATCAGCACCTCGTCCAGCACCGCTCCCTGGCCCACGATGCGGCGGCGCACCTGCTCGCGCAGCCGCGCGGCGTCGGAAAGCAGCGTGTGGACTTCCTGTTCGGCTGTGACCAGGGGAACCTCCGGACCGTTGGGGATGGGAGTCGGGATGAGCGGACGTCCCGCCGCGTGGAGTGCTAATTGTCTAGCACACCCAAACTAGCGGCGCGGGGCGCCAGCGGGAAAGTAGGGGCGCGCCCCGCGGCGGGGCAGTGCCCGCCGTGCGTGGCGCGTACGGGGGATAGGATGCGGAAGGCGGGGATTTCGTTGGTGCGGGACCGCTCACGCGTCGCCCGAACGGACGTCCGCATCGCGCCGCATTGACGGAAGCCGCCGCGCCCTGCACTTTGTCGCGCCTGCCCGAGCCCCATCACCTGCATGGCCGGCGCGCTCCGCGCCGGTTCGGGTCCGTGCGGCACCGTTCCCGACGCCCGTTCGGAGCCGTGCCGCTTCGTCCTGAAACCCCACCTGCCAACATGCAACTGTTCCGAAGAAAGCCCATCGCGGAGCTGATCGACGAGTCGGGCAATCCCAATGCGCTCAAGCGCGAACTGGGTGCCGGCGACCTGATCATGCTCGCCATCGGCGCGGTGATCGGCGCGGGGATCTTTTCGTCCATCGGCACGGCCGCCGCGGGCGAAATCCTTCCCAACGGCGTGGTGGTGCGCTACGGCGCCGGACCCGCGCTGGTGATCTCGTTCATTCTGCTGGGCGCCGTCTGCGGGCTGGCCGCGCTCTGCTACGCCGAACTGGCGTCCATGATTCCCCAGGCAGGCAGCGCGTACGCGTATTCGTACGCCACGCTGGGGGAGCTGGTGGCGTGGATCATCGGCTGGGACCTGATCCTGGAATACGCCGTGGGCAACGTGGCCGTGGCGGTGGCGTGGAGCGGGTACTTCAACTCGCTGCTCAGCGGCTTCGGCATTCACCTTCCGGACTACCTCACGCACGGCTACCGCGCGGTGATGAAGAGCTCGGACCCCGAGGTGCAGGCGCTGATGCAGTCCGCGCCGCGCTTTCTGGGCATGCCGGTGCTGCTGAACCTGCCGGCGTTCGCCATCGTGGCCGCGGTCACCTGGCTGCTCATGCGGGGCGTGCGCGAAAGCGCGCGGGCCAACAACATCATGGTGGTCATCAAGCTGCTGGTGCTGCTGCTGTTCGTGGTCGTGGGCTCCATGCACGTGGACATGAACAACTTCACGCCCTTTGCGCCCAATGGATGGCGCGGCATTCACCAGGGCGCGGCCATCGTCTTCTTTGCGTACATCGGCTTTGACGCCATCAGCACCGCGGCCGAGGAAACCAAGGACCCGCAGCGCAACCTGCCCATCGGCATTCTGGGCGGCTTGGCCATCTGCACCGTCATCTACGTGATCGTGGGCCTGGTGGCCACCGGGCTGGTGCCGTACGAGCAGCTCCGGGGCGCCGACCCGCTGGCCAAGGCGCTGGATGTGGCGGGGCTGCACACGGCGGGATGGATCGTTTCGGCCGGCGCGGTGGTTTCGCTCACGGCAGTGCTCCTGGTCTTTCAGTACGGCCAGCCGCGCATTTTCTACGCGATGGCCCGCGACGGTCTGCTTCCCCGCTGGGCGGCCAAGGTGAGCGGCAAGGCGCGCGTTCCCTACATCACCACGCTGCTGACGGGCGCCGCGGTGGCCGTGGGCGCGCTGTTCGCGGATGAGAACGAGATCTACGACCTCACCAACATCGGCACGCTGTCGGCGTTCGCCATCGTGTGCATCGGCGTGCTGGTGCTGCGCATCATCGACCCGCACCGCCACCGCCCGTTCCGCGTGCCGTTCGTCTGGCCGGTGACCCTCCTGGGCGCGGGCGCCTGCATCTACGTGATGTCGGGGCTGCCGCCGCACGCGTGGGAGCGGTTCGCGATCTGGCTGGCGCTGGGTCTGGCCGTCTACTTCCTGTACGGAATCCGCCATAGCACGCTGCAGCACGGCGACCGCGGCGACGAGATTCCGCCGCTGGACGGCCCGGCGCACTGATGCCGTTTCCGCACGCACGATGACGCCAAGGCGGCGGTCCTCTCCGGACCGCCGCCTTTTTCTTTCCGGGGACGATGATCCTCATCCCCGAATTATGGTTTGTCCCCTTGCGCACTATCTCTATCCGCCTCTATTCTTGTGAACGCATTCAGAATGGACGGATGCGACACGTGCACAATCTTGATTGTGAGGCACAATGATGACACCCATCCGCAAGGCGATTCTCACCTTTGCCACGGCGGCGCCGCTGGTGCTGGGGATGATCGCGGTGTTCGGCGCTCCGTCCTCCGCACAGCAGATGACAGTCACCTGCTGGAAGACGGTATGCGTTCAGAATCCGGAGACGAAGGAGATCTCCTGCATGAGCCACACGATTCCGTGCCCTCCCGAGGAAACGGAAATCGTCCATCCTTGAATGCTTCCGGAGCGCGCCCTGGCTCCGCTGGCGATCGACTACCGGGAGAACTCTCAATGATCCACTTGTCCATGATGTGCCGCGCGGCCCCGCTTGCCCTTCTGCTGATGGCCGGCTGTGAGCCCGCACGCACGCTGCAGCCCGCTGCCTCACCAGTTCCGGCGGTAACCCTGTCCGCTGGGGATGAGGAGATGCTTGAACGGCTGCTGCTGTTGCAGTCGGGCGGGCGTCCGGTGGATCCGAAAGTTCGGAGTACCTACCGCCAACTGCTCGCGGTCGCGCTCGCCAATCCGCGCCCTCCTGTGTTGACGGGATCGGCAACGACTCCCTCGCCCGCGGCAGAGCGCGCGCTGCGTGAACTCCAGACGAGTCCGGGGACGACGGCGGACATGCAGCGCATCCTGCTGCAGTACATGGCCGATGAGCGGGCCGCGCGCGACGCCGCAAACTCTGATCATCCGTGATGGAATTGCGTCAGCGCGGCGCAGGTAGCTCATTCGTTCTCCTCAGCGCCCTTCTTCTTCTCGCCGGCTGCGGGCAGCGGAAGGGCGATGATGCAGGCTTGGCTGAAAAGGACGCGCCCGCCGCCGTGTGGAGCTTCGCGGGTGAACCCGCGGTGGAGATGGACGCGGGCGCCGATCCGTTCGTGCAGGTGACGTCCGCCACGCGGTCCGGCAACACGGTCGTGGTCGGCGATGCGCGCGCCAACCGGGTTTCGATCTTCTCGGCGGACGGAAAGCTCGTGCGGACGATCGGCCGCGCCGGGCAGGGTCCGGGCGAGTTCCAGTACGTGGGCTGGGTGGGGATGACGGCGGACTCCATCCTGGCGTGGGACCCGCTGCTCGGGCGGCTCTCCGTCTTTTCCGCGGATGGCCAGCTGCGGCGGGAAGCGACGGTTTCGCTGGCGGGCTTTCTTCCGTCCATCCACGGACGTTTCGCGGATGGCTCGATGCTCGTCTCCGTGCCGCCGCTCACCGGCAAGGCTCCGGTGGCGCGCGGCCGTCCATGGCGGGATACGGTGATGTACGTGCGCGTCGCCGCCTCAGGCCAGGTGCTTGATACCGTCGGGCGCTTTCCGGGGATGGAGCAGTACGAATCTCCCTCGCCCGACAAGCGTACCTTTCGCACGATGTCCGCGCCGTTCGGCCGATGGACATACGCGACCGTCTCCGGCAACCGGTTCTTCGTCGCGACGGGGGACGCGTACCGGGTGGATGGATACACGCCAGACGGGCGACCTGACCTCGTCGTCCAGCGCGCCGCGGCGGAGCTGCCGGTGACGCGTGAAGAGCGGGAAGCATATACGCGGCTGGTCGCGAACGCTGCGGGGGCCCGGGGCGCGGAAGCAGCGCGGGAGCTGGAGACGGCGCCGTTTCCGCGAGCCATTCCGCCCACCGGCGCTGTACTCTCCGACAGTGAGGGACGGCTCTGGGTGCAGGACGCGCGGCGGACCGCGGATAAGGCGCGCGGCAGCCGCTGGTCCGTGTTCGACGCAGGCGGAAAGTGGATCGCCCGGGCGGAAGGCCCGCCGCGGTTCACGGTGCACCAGATCGGCCCGGACTGGGTGCTGGGCCAACTTTACGACGAGGACGGCGTGGGACACATCCGCATCCAGCGCCTGCGGCGCCGCTGAACAGATCCACACGGGATCCATCGACGAGGCGAACGGGCGGGACCGGCGGCGGTCCCGCCCGTTTTGCGTCCCGTCCACACATCCGCCAGGTTGACGCGATCGAGAGCGACCACACCCCGGACGGATGACGCGGATGAGCGAGGTGGCGACCCTGATCCTTCCCGGCCTGGGCGATTCCGGGCCGGAGCACTGGCAGACGTACTGGGAGCGGATGGACCCGTCATGCCGCCGCGTGCATCAAGCGGAGTGGGATGCGCCGCGTTGCGTGGACTGGGCCGCGGTGCTGGACACCACCGTCGCCGCGCTGGACGGCGAGGCGGTGCTGGTGACGCACAGCAGTTCCTGCGCGCTCGTGGCGCACTGGGCACGTACTGCGGCACCGGAGCACCTGGCCCGCATCCGCGGCGCGCTGCTGGTGGCGCCCAGCGATCCGGAGGCGCCCGTCTATCCGCCGGAGCCGACGGGCTTTGCGCCGGTGCCCATGGAGCGGCTTCCCTTCCCCACCATCGTCGTGGCCAGCACGGACGACGAGTACGTGACGCTGGACCAGGCGCGCGCTTACGCCCATGCGTGGGGGAGCGAGTTCGTGAACGCGGGCGCGCTGGGGCACATCAACAGTGCCAGCGGGTTGGGCGAGTGGCCGTTCGGGTATGCACTGCTGCAGCGGTTGCGCGCCGGACCCGCTGCGCGGCCCGGCTGAATCGAAAAGGAAAACGGCCCCGCGGCGTAAGACGCCGCGGGGCCGTTCAGTTCATCCACCGAGCGCGACGGCTCAGTACGGCACGGCGTCCGCTTCGTTGGACGCGGCCGAGTAGCGGGTCCCGTACCCCGTGTTGATCGCCGCGCGGACCCGGTAGTAGTAGCGCACCCCGGCGGTCACGCTGGTGTCCGCGCGCCCCGCGGAAAGGCCTACGAACTTCCACGCCGTCTCGAACTCGGACCGGCGCTCGGCGGCGAAGTACGTTTCGTTCGGGCTGTTGTCCGTCCACGACAGCGTCACCCGCCCCGGCCCCGCCGTGGCCACCAGATCGGTGGGCCGCGCGAACACCTGCGTGGTCACGCTCGTCTCCGCAAATGGCCCGCAGCCCAGGTCATTGCAGAGCTGCACCCGGTACCAGACCGTGGTCGGGGTGTTGGTGTTGACGTCGGGGTCGATGCACCGCTCGCTGCTGGTCACGTTGCAGAACACGGGCGTCCACGCACCGTCCGGCGTGGTCCGGGACTCCACCTTCGCGTACTTGGTGTACCAGTTGGCCGGCAGCTTCCAGGTGAGCGAGACCACCGTGTTCGGCGTAAAGGTGGCGGCCAGGTCGATCGGGGCCGGCGGCGGGGACACCGTGAAGGTCTGCACCGCTCCGTAGGTGGTTCCCGCGGCGTTGCGGGCGACGATGCGGTAGTGGTACGTCGCACCCACCGTCAACCCAAAGAACGGCCGCGCGACAAAGACAGGCGTGCTGGTGGAGCCGGCAAATACGGTGTCGGAGCTTGCGGGGCTGGTCATTCCCGCGTTGTCATCCAGCTCCACCCACGCCGTGGTCGACAGCCCGTTGGCGACGACGTTGCCGCCGGGCGTAACGACCTCGGCGTTCAGCTCGTACACCGGGGTCGAGGTGGTCGCCGTGGGCGCGGAGGCCGAGGTCACCGCCGTGGCGGTGGGCGACGGATCGCCGCACCCCGTGGGGTTGCAGGCCACGATACGGTAGGTGTACGGCACGCCGACGACCACGCCCGTATGCGCGTACGTCGTGGTGTTCTCCGGCAGCGTGGCCAGCAGCGTCCACGTGGTGGCCGTCCCCGCGCGGGACTCCACCCGGTACGACGTTTCCAGCGTGCCGCGGTCCTGCCACGCCAGGTTGATGCGGCTGCCCACGTCCGGCGTGGCGGTGAGCCCGGCGGGCGGGGGCGGCGGCGGATCGAAGTCGGCCACGCCCGCGATGGACCACTCCGGGTGCACCGACGGCAGGTTGGCCTGGTCGCCCTCGGTGTACGAGGTGCGCTTCATGGCCCAGATCACCACATCGCGCGACGTGGGGTGGCGCCACACCAGGTCCGCGTTGCCGTCGCGGGTAAAGTCCGCCACGCCGCCCAGCACCCAGGCGCCGGTCACCGGCCGCAGCGCGATCTCGCCCGTGCGCTGCACGCCGTTCATCTGCCACACCGCATTGGCGCCCGTGCTCTGCCGGCGGATGACGATGTCCAGCTTGCCGTCGCCCGTCATGTCCGCGATGCCGCCGACCGTCCACGTGCTGTCCAGCGCGGGGAGCGCGACGATGTCCCGCAGCGTGGTGCCGTTCATCATCCACAGAACCACGCTGGATGTGGACGGGCGGCGCCACAGGATGTCGGGCGAGCCGTCGCGGTCAAAGTCGCCCGCGCCCGCCATCTTCCACTCGGGCGCGGCGGTGGGCAGCGCCACGATGTCGCCCACGCTGGACAGGCCGTTCATCATCCAGATCACGTTGCTGGACGTGGACGGGCGGCGCCACAGAATGTCGGGCCGCGCGTCGCGGTTGAAGTCCGCGATGCCGCCTACTTCCCAGTTGCTGGCGGCGGTCGGAAGGCTGACGCTAGACCCGTTGTAGGTCACGCCGTTCATCCGCCAGACCAAGTTCTCGCCGCTGACGGTGCGGCGCCACAGGATGTCCGTGTGCGGGCCGCTGGTGGGGATGGGCGCGATGGCGGCCGCGCCGGCGCTCGGCGGGGCGGCGGTCACCACCATGGACGACTGCGCCGGCACCGGGCCGGGCCGCAGGATGTCCGTGGTCAGCGGCCCCACTTCCATCAGGTCCGAGCCGGGAACGGCCTGCGGCGAATCAGTGATCTGCCGGTCGCACGCGGCGAGAAGCGCCGTGGCGGCCAGAAGGCGGGTCCATTTCATGGGCGTCCTGGGAGGGGTGATCCGTACCGTACAGCTTGAAAGAACGCGCCGAACCGCTGCAACGTCAAGCGGTTGCAGGGTTCCGCCCGCTTCTGCCGATGGAAGCGCGCCGCACGCTCCGATCCCCAGCGGACATCCCGGCCTGGGCGGGCATTGTCACCGCGTAACCGGCCGCGAGCGGCGCCGCGCCATCCCGTGTGCGCAACGACTGTTCATCCCGTTACGAACATCATTTTACGACCAAACGGGGAAGGAATAATCCCCGATGAAAAAGCGGAGCCGGGTTGCCCCGGCTCCGCTTTCAATGTTCATCCCACCCACCCGGCGCGCGGTTTCCCGCGGGGGACGGCGAGGCCGGTCAGTACGGAACGGCCGTGGCCACGTTGGAATAGTCCGAGTACTGGTACTTGAACCCGCTGCTCATGGTGCCGCTGGACGCAAAAGCCTCAACCCGGTACTCGTAGCGCACGCCCGGCGTTACGCTGTTATCCGTCACCGTGGTGACGTTGGGGTCCACCTCGTTGATGCTGTGCCACACCGAATCCGCCTCGGAGCGGCGCGAGATCCGGTACGAGTCTTCGCTGGAGGTGTTGTCCTGCCAGGTGAGCGTCACCTTTCCAGCCCCGGCCGTCGCGACCAGGTTGGTGGGCGCCGCGAACACCTGGGTGGTCACGCTGGTCTCCGCCCAGGGACCGCAGCCCACGCCGTTGCACAGCTGCACGCGGTAGACGTACGTGGTGGGCGTCCGCACGTTGATGTCGTAATCGCCGCAGTGCCCGTTGCCGGCGCTGCCGCAGAACGCCGGTTCCCGCCAGTCACGGGTCGTCCACGTGGTTTCGTCGCTGCGCCGGCGCTCAATGCGGAACCCGTCGACGGAGTAGGAGATTCCGTAGTTGTCCGGGAACGTCCAGTCCACCGAGTTGGCCAGGCTGCTGGTGATGAACGTCGCGTTCAGCCCCACGGGCGCGGGCGGCGCGGCGACCACGAAGCTGCGCGCCGAGCCGTAGGTCGTCCCCGCGCTGTTCCGCGCCACCATGCGGAAGTAGTAGGTGCCGCCCACCGTCAGGCCGCTGAACGAGCGCTCGATCCCCTTGGGCGCCGACGCCGAACCCAGGCTGGCCGTGTCCGACGAAGCCGGGCTGGTGAATCCCGCGTTGTCATCCAGTTCCAGCCAGCCGACGGTCGGCAGGCCGTTCGGCACGGCACTGCCGGACACAGTGGTGGTGGTCCCCAGCGCGGTGACGATCCCCGTGTCGGCGGTGGGTGCGGACTGGCCCGGCGTCGCCGACACAATGGCGGAGGGCGCGGAGCAGGCACTGCCGTCGCACGCGATCACGCGGTAGCTGTACTGCACGTTCACCACGGTGTTCGTGTGCGAGAACGTCGTCGTGTTGGCCGGCAGCGTGGCCAGCAGGGTCCACGTGGTGGACGAGCCCGCCCGCACCTCCACCCGGAACTCCGTCTCCAGCGCCGACGAATCCGCCCACGCCAGGTCCACGCGGCTTCCGCTCACCGCGGTCGCCGTCACGGACGACGGCACGGGGGGAGGCGGATCGAAGTCGGCCACGCCCACGATGGACCACTCGGGGTGCACTTCCGGCAGGTAGGTGTAGACGCCGGTGTACGTGGTGCCGTTCATCACCCAGATCACGCTCTTGCGCGACGTGGGGTGGCGCCACACCAGGTCCGCCTTGCCGTCGTCCGTAAAGTCGCCGGCGCCGGCCAGAATCCACGGCCAGGCCAGCGGCGCCAGCGTGATCTCTTCCGCCTTCTGCACGCCGTTCATCCGCCACAGCACGTTGGTCCCCGTGCTCACCTTGCGGGTGAGGATGTCGGGAAATCCATCGCCCGTCATGTCCGCGATGCCGCCGACGGACCATGTACTATCCAGCGCGGGGAGCGCCACGATGTCGGTGAGCGTCGCGCCGTTCATCATCCACAGAACCACGCTGGATGTGGACGGGCGGCGCCACAGGATGTCGGGCGAGCCGTCGCGGTTGAAGTCGCCCGCGCCCGCCATCTTCCACTCCGGCGCGGAGGTCGGGAGCGCGACGATGTCCGCCACGCCGCCCGCGCCATTCAGGATCCAGATGACGTTGCTGGAGGTGGACGCGCGCCGCCACAGGATATCCGGCCGCCGGTCGCGGTTGAAGTCCGCCACGCCGCCCACTTCCCACGCCGTCGCCGCGCTGGGCAGGCCGATGGCGGAACCGGTGTACGTGGTGTCCTTCATCCGCCAGACCGTGTTCTCGCCGCTGACGCTGCGGCGCCACAGCAGGTCCGGGTTGGGCCCCGTGGTCATCACCGGCGCGGCGGTGGCCGACATCAGCCCGTCGCGCTCCAGCGTGGGCACGCGCGGACCGGGCTGAAGCAGATCCGTCGTCAGCGGGCCGACTTCCATCAGGTCAGACTCAAAGGGCGTCTGCTCGGGCGTGGTGATCTGCCGCTCGCATGCGGCCAGCAGCGGCAGGGCGACCAGAAGGCGGGGCCATTTCATGGATCGTTCAGAACGGGTGGGACGGCATGGCGGAACGCTGAAAGAACGCGGTAATCCCCTGCAACGTCAAGCGGTTGCAGCGTTCGCATCCCTGCCCCCGGCGGACTCCGATTGGGCGTCCGACACCCAGCGGACATCGCGGGTCCGCGACGCATCGCGGCGGCGCACGGAACCGCGAGTCACGCCGCGCCCGCCGGTTGCGACGGGATGGTCCACCGGCGCAGACGCGTCCTTTTCACGACACGCTGCCGATAGTCATCTGCACGAAAAAGCGGAGCCGGTTGCCCGGCTCCGCTTTCCATGTTCATCCCCATCTACCCGGCACGCTTCATCTTGCCGCGCGGCGGATGGCGGCTTTCGATCAGTACGGAACCGCCGTGGCCTCGTTGGAGAAGGGCGTCGTGGCGTAGTAGTAGAAGGTCTCCCCCCGTTCGGTGGAGGTAGACCCGTAGACCCGGTAGTAGTAGCGCACGCCCGGCGTCAC
Source organism: Longimicrobium terrae (assembly GCF_014202995.1). Taxonomy (NCBI): domain Bacteria; kingdom Pseudomonadati; phylum Gemmatimonadota; class Longimicrobiia; order Longimicrobiales; family Longimicrobiaceae; genus Longimicrobium; species Longimicrobium terrae. The sequence goes on along the minus strand of NZ_JACHIA010000025.1, from coordinate 51,568 downwards.
GTTGGTGTCGCCGTACACGGTGTTGTTGGCGTCCGTCCTGCCGATCCTCTGCCAGGTGGAGTCCGCCTCGGAGCGGCGGCTGATCACGTACGCGCGCTCGGCGTCGGTGTTGTCCTGCCAGGTGAGCGTGACCCTGCGCGCGCCCGCGGTGGCGACCAGATTGCTGGGAGCCGCGAACTCCTGCGTGGTCACGCTGGTTTCCGCCCACGGACCGCAGCCGACGTTGTTGCAGACCTGCACCCGGTAGAAGTACGTGGTGGGCGTTCGAATGTTGATGCTGTAGTCGCCGCAGTGGCCATTGCTGATGGTGCCGCAGAACGCCGGATCCGTCCAGTCACGGGTCGTCCACGTGGTCTCGTCGCTGCGCCGGCGCTCGATGCGGAAGCCCTCGAGGGACTGGGGAACGCCGTAGTTGGCGGGCAGCGTCCAGTCCACCGAGTTCGCCAGTGCGCTGGTGATGAACGTCGCGTTCAGCCCCACGGGCGCCGGCGGCACCACGATCACGAAACTCCGGGTCTGGCCGTAGGTCGTCCCGGCGCTGTTCCGCGCCACGATGCGGTAGTAGTAGGTGCCACCCACCGTCAGCCCGGCGAACGAGCGCGACAGCGTCTGCTGCGCCGACGCCGATCCCAGGCTGGCCGTGTCGGACGAGGCCGGGCTGGTCATCCCCGCGTTGTCATCCAGTTCCAGCCAGCCCACGGTCGCCAAGCCATTCGGCACGGCGGTTCCGCTCACGCCGCTCGTCGTCCCCACCAGATACGGGCTGCCCGTGGTGGCGGTCGGCGCGGACACCGGGGGCGTCGCCGTCGCGATCATGGAGGGCGCGGAGCAGGCGCTACCGTCGCAGGCGGTGACACGGTAGCTGTACTGCACGTTCACGACGGCGTTGGTGTGCGAGTACGTCGTCGTGTTCGCGGGCACGGTGGCCAGCAGAGTCCACGTGGTGGACGAGCCCGCGCGCACTTCCACCCGGAACTCCGTCTCCAGCGCCGACGAATCCGCCCACGCCACGTCCACGCGGCTTCCGCTCACCGCGGTCGCCGTCACGGACGACGGCACGGGCGGCGGCGGATCGAAGTCGGCCACGCCCACGATGGACCACTCGGGATGTACTTCCGGCAGATAGCTGTACACGCCGGTGTAGGTGGTGCCGTTCATCAACCAGATCACGGATTTGCGCGACGTGGGATGGCGCCACACCAGGTCCGCCTTGCCGTCATCGTTGAAGTCGCCCGCGCCCGCCAGCACCCACGGCCAGGCCAGTGGAGCGAGCGTGATCTCTTCCGCCTTCTGCACGCCGTTCATCCGCCACAGGACGTTGGTCCCCGTGCTCACCTTGCGGGTGAGGATGTCGGGGAAGCCGTCGCCCGTCATGTCCGCGATGCCGCCGACGGACCACGTGCTGTCCAGCGCAGGGAGCGCCACGATGTCAACCAGCGTCGCGCCGTTCATCATCCAGAGCACGACACTGGAGGTGGACGGGCGGCGCCACAGGATGTCGGGAGAGCCGTCGCGGTTGAAGTCGCCCGCGCCCGCCATCTTCCACTCCGGCGCGGAGGTCGGGAGCGCGACGATGTCCGCCACGCCGCCCGCGCCGTTCAGGATCCAGATCACGTTGCTGGACGTGGACCCGCGCCGCCACAGGATGTCCGGCCGCCGGTCGCGGTTGAAGTCCGCCACGCCGCCCACTTCCCACGCGGCCGCCGCGGTCGGCAGGCCGATGGCGGAACCGGTGTACGTGGTGTCCTTCATCCGCCAGACCGTGTTCTCGCCGCTCACACTCCGGCGCCACAGCAGGTCCGGGTTGGGCCCCGTCGTCATCACCGGCGCGGCGGTGGCCGACATCAGCCCGTCGCGCTCCAGCGTGGGCACGCGCGGACCGGGCTGAAGCAGATCCGTCGTCGCCGGGCCGACTTCCATCAGGTCAGACTCGAAGGGCGTCTGCTCGGGCGTGGTGATCTGCCGCTCGCATGCGGCCAGCAGCGGCAGGGCGACCAGAAGGCGGGGCCATTTCATGGGCATTCCTGGATAGGTGGGCGGTCCTGTTCAGCATTGAAAGAACGCGGGCCCGGCCTGCAACGTCAACCCGTTGCACAGCACGTCTCTTCGCAGCCCGCCGGCTCTCCCCTGCGGCCGCGCCCCAGTGGACATCACGTGCGGAGTAGGTCTCACAAACCACTGCAACGCTTGATATGAACCACACGGTACCGCTCAGGGTGCGTACCCTTTCATGACATCTTCAAGGCGGGCGATGTTTTGATGACGGATCGGCGGTGTGATGACGGGATAAGCTGTCCGAAGCGGGGCGCGAACAAGCCGGAGCGGGGGATTGGGACGTGCGCGCCCCACCCTCGATCGCTCCAGCGGCCCGCGCGAGGTGGCCCGCGCGAGGCGGCGGGCCGGGGCGGAGCCGCGGGGGCGCGGCGCCCGGGCCGCGGGAGACGGTATGCGGATTGCGCCTGCGCGGGCTCATTGGCGGCGCCCGGCCGGGTGCGCCGTCCCCGGGGTAACCTACTGGAGGGCAGGATGAAGCAGATCGCGACGACTCAGGACGTGGACGAGGCGCTGAGCGCCGACACCGCCATCCTTTTCAAGTACAGCATGACGTGCCCCATCAGCGCCAACGCGCGCGGCGAGATGGAAGCGTTCCTGGAGCGCCAGCCGGATGCGCCCGTGTACCGCCTGGACGTGCACCAGGCGCCCGAAGCCAGCGTGTACGTGGCGGAAAAGACGGGGATCGAGCATGAGTCGCCGCAGGTGATCGTGCTGCGCAATGGCAAGACGGGGTACACCGCCACGCACTTTGACGTGCGCGCCAAGGACTTGGAAGAACAGCTCGCCTGATTGGTGATCGGCGGGCGGGAAGTTGAGACGGGTTCCATCCGCGATCGGGGATGGAACCCGTCTCGTATCTCGGGTTGGACGTGAGGAAGAGACTGTCGAGGGCGCGACACACCCGCATCCGAGCCGCATTCCCGTTGAGCGAATTAAACCGCCGCTCAAGAGGAGGAACCGGCCGGACCATCCGCCGCGCAGGCACCTGGCGCCAGCGAAGGATCTGCTCGTCGCCGAGCCAACAATGCTACGCGCGTCGAGCCTTGCCGCCGCACATGCAGTTGAAGCCCCGAACCGGACGCGCCAGCGGCCGGTTCGGGGGCTTACCGCTTCTGGAGCGGCGGATTCATTCGCTCTAGCGGACTACGCGCGCACGTCACGTCGGCCGACGCACACCGAACCCGCCGCCCGGCCGGTGGTGCCGACCCGAACGGGGGCCACTCTCGGGCCGGCCCGGCGCGATCACCAAATGAGGCACAACAAAAGAGCGCGGCGGCCCGAAGGCCGCCGCGCTCGTTGCTGCTGGCGGTTAACGGCGGATTAGAGCTTGTCGATGCCGCGCTGTACGTCGCCAAGCTTGTCCTGCAGCTTGCCCTCGAGCTGGTCGCCCTTGCCCTCGGCCTGCAGGCTGGTGTCGCCGGTAAGGCCACCCACCGCGTCCTTCACCTTGCCGCCCAGATCCTTGAGCTTGCCGGTGAGATTGTTGTCGAGACCGCGGTCGGTCAGATTGCGCTCGTCCATGGTCGTCATCTCCCTTTGAGGTCGTTTCCGTCGTCGCAGGAGAGAAAAGCAAGAGGCGTACCGCGTTTCCGGAGGCAGACAACTTGCTGCTGTGCCACCGCTTGCCCGCGATCAGGGTACCTGGACAAAGAAGCGGCCGCACCCCGTCGGGATGCAGCCGCCGTCGTCTGGCGCGCGGGTTCAGCGGGCGTGGGCGGAGTCCTTGCCCTGCTCGGTGAGCACGTCGGCGATGGCCAGGATCACCCCCGTGGCGACCGCCCAGCCCAGCATCATCCCCATGCCGTCCTGGCGGCGTGCCTTGCGGGGCAGCCGGGGCGCGCCGTCATCGCGGTGCAGCGCGGAACGCGTGTAGCTGCGCGCCATCTTGTTGGCGGCCGTTCCCGCGATGGCCCACATCAGCTTGCCTCCCAGCTTGCCCATCCGTCCCTCCTGCATCGGGTTTGCGATGTTCCCAGGCGGTGACCGGCGTGCAGGAGCCGGGCCAGCCGCGCACGATCCCTCGCCAGAGCCCGTGCGGATGGTCCCCGTTGTCAGGCCAGGCGAACGTCGGTCCAGCATCGTACGCCACCTCGGTCGATTGACCGTTTGCGCGACGACCGCCCCTCGGCATAATGATGATGCCCCGCGGTTCGCCATCCGCCTACTCCGCCCTTCCGTCCCATGATCGCCCGCAACATCCCCGTCCAGCTCGCCGCCTCGCTGCTCCTGGCCCTCGCCCTGGTTCCCGCGCGGCCGCTCGCGGCGCAGACCACGCCCGCCGGTGCCGCGGAAGTGCGCGCGGTGGCGGACGAGTTCCTCCGCGCGTCGGTGGTGCGTGACCCCGCGGTTGCCGCCGAGGTGGGCGACGCCACGCCGCCGGACCGGTGGCCGGACCGCTCCCCCGCCCCGCTGCGCGCGTGGGAGCAGCGGCAGGACGACTGGCTGGCGCGACTGCGGCGCGTAAACGCCGACGCGCTCTGGGGCACGCCGGAGTGGCTGACCCACGGCATGCTGGCCGAGCACCTGGAGGCCGCGGCCGGCGAGCGCGTCTGCCGGCGCGAACTGTGGGGCGGCATGGACCAGATCTTTGGCTGGCACCTGGGTCTGGCCACCGCCGCCGCCCGCCAGCCGGTAGGCTCCCCCGCGAACCGCGCCGCGGCACTGGCCCGCTGGCGAGACCTCCCGCGCTTTGTGGACGTGGAGATCGCCAATGTCCGCGCCGGGCTGGCGGCGGGGTACGCCGCGCCGCGCGACAACGTGCTGCGCGTGGCGGAACAGGTGCGTGGAATGCTCCCCGATTCCGTGGAGAACTCGCCGTTCTGGAGCCCCGCGCGGCGCGATGCGGACGCCACCTTCGTCCAGGAATGGCGCGCCGAACTGCGGGGCAGCGTGTACCCCGCCCTGCGGCGCTACCTGGCGTTCGTGGAAACGGAGTACCTGCCGCGCGCCCGCGCCCAGGCCGGGCTGTCTGCGCTCCCCAACGGCGCCGCGTGCTACCGCGCCACCGTGCGCGCCCTCACCTCCGTGGACGTCGCGCCCGAGGAGATGGTCGCCCGCGCGCGGACGGCGAGGGCCGGGATGGAGTCGGAACTGCTCGCCATCGCCGGGCGGCTGACCGGCGAAACGGAGCTGCGCCGGGCGCGCGAGACGCTGCGGACGGATCCGCGGTTCCTGTTCGCCACGCGCGAGGCCAAGATGGAGGCCACGCGAGCGCTGATCGCCCGCATCCACGGACAGCTTCCGGCCGCGTTCTCGCGCGTGCCGCCGGACTCGCTGGTGCTGGAGGCCGCGCCCGAGTGGTCGGAGCGCTCGCGCCCGCCGGCGTGGTACGAAGCGCCCGCGGTGGACGGCTCGCGTCCGGGAACGTACGTCCTCAACCTGTTCGGCGCGGAGGGCAGCCCGCGCATGGACATCTCCTCGTCCGTGACGCACGAGGCCTGGCCGGGGCACCACCTGCAGATCGTGTGGACCGGCGAACGCCCCGGCCAGCACCCGGTCCTGCGCCTGCTCGGCTCCGGCACGGGCGGGCTGGTGGAGGGCTGGGGCATGTACGCCGAGCGCCTGGCCTGGGAGTCCGGGATGGTGGATGACGATCTGCTCCGCTCGGGGCTGCTGGCCCACCTCACCGACGCGCTGGTGGGGATGGAGATCGATCCGTCCATGCACGCGTTCGGGCTGTCCCGCGCGGCCGCGGTGGATTCCATGATGGCCATCTCCGCCCGCCCGCGTGCGCAGGCAGAGAGTTACGCCGACCGGCACGCCGCCACGCCGGGGCAGATCGTGACGTACATGACCGGGTACCTGGAGATCATGGCCATGCGCGACGAAGCCCGCGCCGCGCTGGGCGACCGCTTCGACCTGCGCGCGTTCCATGATGTGGTGCTCGCCGAGGGCGCCATGCCCCTCCCCATGCTCCGCGCCCGCGTGCGCCGCTGGATCGCGGACCGCCGCGGGGTGTGATGGTCAGGCCGCCAGACTCCGGATGTGCATGGCTTTCACCACGCCTGAACCGGCATCCACATCGATGGTTCTGTACACTCGCGGCGATGCGTGAACTTCGCGGTGCGGCGCGGCGGCCGACGCGCGCTCGTGCACGGCGGATTCCAGCCAGCCGAGAGTGATGTGCCATGTCTGCTCACCATCAGATAATTCCACCTCCTCAAGCCGGAGATCGTTCAACCCGCCTTCCGGGTGCTCGCCAATCACCCAGTTTCGCGCCGTGAAAAGGCTTCCTTGACGGTCAGCATCAGCAGATGTCGTGGTGGGTAGTCCGTCCACATTGCTTCCGCAAATATGGCCGGACGTCGCGCCACGCACAATCAATATCTCCCGCCACCGCTGGCACAGGGAACGCTGTCGCGCAGGGTTACGCCGACGCCTCCGTGACAAGAAATTCCCGCCACCGATCGGACTCTGCGACGCGCTTCAACTCCGCGTTGCGCACCTGCAGAAAGCGCGTCATGTAGCGCCGCAGCAGGGCGCGTTCGGCGATGCGGCCCAGGACACCGAGCGGCGCGGCGAACCGAAGCACATCGCGCATCACGGTGCCGCCGCGCGGGCCGGGCGCGAACGCGTGGTCATGCTGCATCCACGCGAAGGCGCCGTGCACCATCGTGTCCTGAAAGAACTTCGGACGGTCGAACGCGGTGATCTGCGCGGTCAGGTGCTGGCGCACGCCCAGATGCCGCGCGGGCCACGTCACCGTCTCGCCGAGGCCGATCAGCCCCGACGTGCGCCCCGCGACCGCCTGCTCGTCCGTGTGCGCCAGCGAGCGGCTGTGGAAATCGATGCTGCGCGCCAGGTCGAACACGCGCTCAACCGGCGCATCGATCTGTATGGAGAGGTGGATGACGATCATGATGGAATCGCGGCAGGCTGGCGTTTGGCGAGTTGTCGGAATGACTGCGCGTCGTCATCACGTGACGAACGCACCTGTCCCGACAGTTTGCGTGATGAACCATTGTCCGTGCATCTTGGTCGCGGGCCCTCGATGACGCCGGAGATCGGCGCCATTCAGCGCCCGACGTGCAAACGGTTGAAGACGCAGCCCACCTCTCTCAAGACTGCGCTCCGGCCGCGCGCCACGCACCCTCTCAATGAAAGGTACTCCCATGCTCGCAGAACTCATCATCGTACTGCTCACCGTCGATACGTCCAAGCTGGATTCGATCCTCAACCTGATCCGCTGACCAACCAGGTCGTACGGAGAGGACCCGGGCTGACCAGAGCAGCCGTACGGGCATTCCGCTCGCGCAGCCGGCGGTGCGCGCGTGCGATCGGGCGCACGATCAGAGAAAAGAAACGGCGGGCCCGCATCACACGATGCGGGCCCGCCGTCGATTCAGAACCCGACACCAAGGTGTCAGGGCTGCGCGTCCGGCGAGGTGTCGGACAGGTGCGGCTTCATGCGCCGAAGCCGGCCGTCCCCGCGCCGGTGCGCTCCTGAATGCTGCGCACCTCGCGCGTGCGGCTGCGCAGCGCGCTGATGGCGTCCGTGGCAGCCGCCGCGGCCGACATGGTGGTGATGTACGGCACGCCGTACTGAATGGCTGCGCGGCGCGTGGCGTAGTCGTCGTACTGGCTCTGCTTGCCCAGCGGCGTGTTCACCAGCAGCGCCACCTCGCCCGAAATGATCTGGTCCACCATGTTGGGCCGCCCCTCGTTCACCTTGAACACCACCTCACACGGCACGCCGCGGGCGCGCAGGTAGCGCGCGGTGCCGCTGGTGGCCTGAATGCGGAAGCCCATGTCGTGAAAGCGCCGGGCGATGGGCGTAACCGTCTGCTTGTCGTGCTCGTTCACGGTCAGAATCACCGTGCCCGTGCTGGGCAGGTTGGTGCCCGCGCTGATCTGCGCCTTGGCGAACGCCATCCCGAAGCTGTCGTCAAAGCCCATGGCCTCGCCCGTGGACTTCATCTCCGGCCCCAGCAGCGGATCGACCTCGGGCAGCTTGTTGAACGGGAAGACGGATTCCTTTACCGCCACCCCGTTGACCGGGATGTAGTCCGGCAGCCCGAAGTCCGCCAGCTTCTCTCCCCCCATCAGCCGCGCGGCGATCTTGGCGATGGCCACGCCGGTCGCCTTGCTCACGAACGGCACCGTGCGCGAGGCGCGCGGGTTGACCTCGATCACGTACACCTCGCCCCCGAACACGGCGTACTGCACGTTGATCAGGCCGATGACGCCCAGTTCCAGCGCAAAGCGGCGGGTGTGCTCGCGCATCGCCTCAACCGCCTCGTCCGACAGCAGGTACGGCGGCAGCACGCACGCCGAGTCGCCGGAGTGGATGCCGGCTTCTTCGATGTGCTGCATCACGCCCGCGATCACGACCGTCTCGCCGTCGCACAGCGCGTCCACGTCCGCCTCGAACGCGTCTTCCAGGAAGCGGTCGATGAGCACGGGGCGCTCGTGGCTGACGCTCACCGCTGTCTGGAAGTATTCCTTGAGCCCGGCGTCGTCGTACACGATCATCATCCCCCGCCCGCCCAGCACGTAGCTGGGGCGCACGAGAACGGGGTAGCCGACGCGCGACGCGATCTCCGTCGCCTGCTCCAGGCTGGTGGCGAGGCCGTTGGGCGGCTGGCGGACGTCCAGCGCGCGCGCCAGCTCCTCGAAGCGCTCGCGGTCTTCGGCGCGGTCGATCGCCTCCACGGACGTGCCGAGGATCTTGACGCCCAGCTTCTGCAGCGGCTCCGCCAGCTTCAGCGGCGTCTGCCCGCCCAGCTGCACGATGACGCCTTCCGGCTTTTCCAGCCGGACGATCTCGATCACGTCTTCCAGCGTCAGCGGTTCGAAGTACAGCTTGTCGCTGATGTCGAAGTCCGTGGAGTTCGTCTCGGGATTGCTGTTGACCATGATGGTTTCCCACCCGGCCTCGCGCAGCGCCAGCGCGGCTTGCACGCAGCAGTAGTCGAACTCCACGCCCTGGCCGATGCGGTTGGGCCCGCTGCCAAGGATCACGACCTTCTTGCGGTCGGACGGCTCGGACTCGTTCTCGTCGGCGTAGGTGCTGTAGAGATACGGAGTTTCCGCCGGAAACTCGCCGGCGCAGGTGTCCACGCGGTTGTAGACGGGATGGATGCCCATCTCCCACCGGCGCTCGCGGACGGCGTCTTCCGGTTCGCTCCGCAGACGGGCGAGTTGCACGTCGCTGAAGCCGAAGCGCTTCATCCGGCGCATCTCATCCGCGTCGACGGAATCCAGCGCGGCGTACTCGCGCTCCGCATCCACCAGCTGGGCCAGCTGCGCCACGAACCACGGATCAAACGCGGTCAGCTGCGCCACTTCCTCCTGCGGCATGCCGGCCAGGAGCGCGCGCTTGACGTGAAAGACGCGCTCCGGCGTGGGGCGGCGCAGGGCGCGGCGCAGCGTTTCCACCGATTCGTCGTCGAGACGGTCGTCCTTGAGCGAGCCGACTTCCCACCCGCTGCGGCCGATCTCCAGCGCGCGGATCGCCTTCTGCCACGCCTGCTTGAACGTCCGGCCGATGGCCATCGACTCGCCGACCGCCTTCATCTGCACGCCCAGCGTGCTGTCCGCGGCGGGAAACTTTTCGAAGGCGAAGCGCGGAAACTTGACGACCACGTAGTCCAGCACCGGCTCGAACGACGCGGGCGTGGTGCGGGTGATGGCGTTCGGCAGTTCATCCAGCGTGTATCCGACGGCCAGCTTGGCGCCGATGCGGGCGATGGGATACCCCGTCGCCTTTGACGCCAGCGCCGAGGAGCGCGACACGCGCGGGTTCATCTCCACGATCAGCATTTCGCCGTTCGCGGGGTTGAGCGCGAACTGCACGTTGCACCCGCCCGCCTCCACGCCGATTTCGCGGATGATGGCGATGGCCGCGTCGCGCATCTTCTGATATTCCACGTCCGACAGCGTCTGCGCCGGCGCCACCGTCACCGAGTCGCCGGTGTGCACGCCCATCGCGTCGACGTTCTCGATGGAGCAGATGATGACGACGTTGTCCGCGCCGTCGCGCACGACCTCGAGTTCGTACTCCTTCCAGCCGATGACGCTGCGGTCGATCAGAACCTCGTGCACGGGGCTGAGATCGAGGCCGCGGCGGATCATCTCCTCGAACTCCGCGCGGTTGTAGGCGATGCCGCCGCCGGTGCCGCCCAGCGTAAAGCTCGGGCGGATGATGGCGGGGTAGCCGGTGTCCTCCACGATGCGCAGCGCCTCGTCGAACGACCGCGCAAACCCGCCGTGCGGCAGCTTGAGGCCGATGCGGTCCATGGCCTTGGCGAACTCGCTGCGGTCCTCGGCCATGCGGATGCTCTTGGCCTTGGCGCCGATCAGCTCCACGCCGTGGCGGGCCAGGACCCCGCTGTCGTGCAGTTCCAGGGCGACGTTGAGCGCGGTCTGGCCGCCCATCGTGGGAAGGATGGCGTCGGGCTTTTCCTTTTCGATGACCCGCTCCACCCACTCGGGGGTGATGGGCTCGATGTAGGTGGCGTCGGCCAGGTCCGGGTCCGTCATGATCGTGGCCGGATTGCTGTTGACCAGGATGACGCGGTACCCCTCTTCCTTGAGGGCGCGGACGGCCTGCGTGCCCGAATAGTCGAATTCGGCCGCCTGGCCGATGACGATGGGCCCGGAGCCCAGGATCAGGATGCTCTGCAGGTCGGTGCGCTTGGGCATCTATCGCTACAGTGGGGCGTGGTCGCTGTGCGAGCGCCGGCCGGTTCCGGTGAGGAACGGGCCGGCGCGCGGGTGCCGAACAAGCTGTCGGTCGGGGCGGGAATATAGGGAGAGGATGCGGGCCGGGAAAGGACGTCGGGCGTGAAAAGCGACGCGCCTGTCCTACAAAAGAAATGAGGCCGCAAGACACGGTTCTCCTCTGCGCTTACGCGCCCCCGTCTCCGAGCAGAGAAGGATTCCGTCATGACCAGCACAACGGGAGAAAGAGGGCTCAACCGAGGTCCGGGGCAGGCGCAGCTGCCGCGCGGGTCAGGAGTTCGCACCGGCTTGCGGCGTGGGGCGTGTCACACGACGGAGTGCCCGGCCGCCCGAGCACCTCCGAGACATCTGGATGCGCCCAGTGGCCGGAGGGTTTCGCCACTCTCCATCCGCACGGCCATGCTCCCCGGCCTGATCGTGTACGGCTGGGCGGCGACCCCTTTCGCCGCGGGCGGTGCACTGCCCTGCCTGTGGCGCCTTCTGCTCGGGTTTCCCTGCCCCGGTTGCGGGCTTTCACGAGCGAACGCGTTGTTCCTGCGTGGCTCCATCCGCGAGGCGCTCGCCATGAACTGGCTGGTGCTTCCGCTCTGGGCGATCGCGATCTGGTCATTCATTCAAGTATTCGCACCCACCATTCTGAAAGGCACATCATGGCTGAACTCGGCGCCGCGGAACTCGCGCAACTCGTCAAGAATCTCGACGACTCCAAGAAGCTGATCTTTCAATCGCAGTTCGGCTCGGAAAAAAAGGACCGCGGGACCGCCACGATCCTGGCGCTCTTTCTGTATGACCGGATCTGGCTGGGCGACATCGGGCTGGGGGTCGTAAAGCTCATCACCGGCGGGCTGTGCGGCATCTGGTGGCTGATCGACGTCTTCACCGCCTCCTCCCGCGCCGACGACTACAACCGGCAGAAGGCCAAGGAGATCATCGACGCCCTCAGTGTGGGGCACTCGGCGGCCACGCTCCCGTCCGGCAGCTAACGCGCCGCCTGCTACAAAACAAAGCTGGCCGCCACGCCCGGTTGGGTGTGGCGGCCAGCTTTGTTTCATCGACCAGTAGGAGTCGCCATCCCCGCGGCCCGCCTCACCCTCCACCGAGCCGCGGGCGCTGTGCGAGCGCCGGCCGGTTCCGGTGAGGAACGGGCCGGCGCGCGGGTGCCGAACAAGCTGTCGGTCGGGGCGGGAATATGGGACGGCTACGCCGCTGAGGGAAGAAGAGCGGGTGCTGAGCAGATGCAGAGCAGGAGGCGAGCCCCACATGGTGGATTCGCGTGAATTCGTTAGGTTGTACCCGGTCTTTGTCGGACCCGCGCTCATCCAGCGCGAATCCCCCACGGCGTAAGGAGCGGTTCCGGTGATTCGTTCACTGACACTGAGCAACTTCACAGCGTTCAAAGCGGCTGACCTGAACTTCGCACCCGGACTGAACATGCTCGTCGGGGAGAACGGGACGGGCAAGACGCATCTTTTGAAGCTCGCGTATTCGCTTGCGTATGTCACCGCGCGCGGGGGACGGGACATAGACACGGGCCCCGCAGTCAAGGGACAACTACAGTTCGCGATTGCAGACAAACTGACGGCCGTGTTCCGGCCGGATGAACTAGGACGGTTAGCTCGCAGAGATCGGCGTGGACGGCAGAGGTGTGAGGTTTCGTGCGTATTCGACAACCCTGTCGACGGGTTAGAGTTCGCCTTCAACACGACCAGCAAAGCAGAAGTCTCAGTCAGGCGCTTGCCTTCAGGATGGATTGACGAGCTACCTGTGTACCTCCCTACGCGCGAACTTCTAACGTTAGCACCGGGGTTCGTTTCCATCTACGAGACCGTTCGCCTGCCGTTTGAAGCGACGTGGCGTGACACGAGCATCCTTCTGGGCGCGCCCCTCGCCCGCGGACCACGAGAAAAACGAATTCGTGAGTTGTTGGAACCGCTGGAGCAGGTAATGGGCGGGAAAGTTGAGATGGACGAAGCGGGACGGTTCTACCTGAACGCTGGCGGGGTGAATATGGAGATGCACCTTGTGGCGGAGGGGCTTCGGAAGCTGGCGATGGTTGCGCGCCTGATCGCTACGGGCTCGCTGGTGGACCGCGGTCTCCTTTTCTGGGACGAGCCGGAAGCCAACCTGAACCCCAAGGTGATCAAAGGAATCGCTCGCACCATACTTCACTTGGCCGCGGGTGGCGTACAGGTCTTTGTTGCCAGCCACAGTCTGTTTCTCATGCGTGAGCTGGACATCCTGCTGAATTCCCCCCAGTTCGCAACGACGCCGAGGTGCTTCTTCGGGCTGCACCGGGGCAGGGATGGTGTGCGGGTAGATCAGGGAATGAGCGTGGACGATATCGGTGAGATCGATGCCCTTCAGGAAGAATTGGCACAATCAGATCGCTATCTGGCTGCCGAGGGATCCTGATGCCCGACATTACGGAGGGAGATCTCACATTCGAGTTTCCGGCAGAGTGGGCCGTGTCTAAGCTCGACGGCTGGAGCTTCTATCGGAACCAGTTTACCAATGTCGGCGGGGGTACGAAGTCCGTTGACATTGTGGCCTCGGAGCCGCAAGGCCGCTGCTTGTGGTTGATCGAGGTGAAAGATTTCCGACAACGAACGCGAGAGAAGGTTCTGCCGCTTGCGGAGGAGTTCGCGTTGAAAGTGCGGGATTCCCTCGCTGTACTAGCCGCAGCTCGGTTCAACGCCAACGACGACGACGAGAAATCGTTCGCCGACAAGGCGCTACGGGCTCATGGATTACGAATCGTACTGCACCTTGAGCAGACCGCCCGGCCATCGAAGCTGTTTCCCCGCGCCGTAGATGCGGCAGACGTGCTCCAGAGGTTGAAACAGATTACCAAGCCCATCGACCCGCACCCGGTAATCTGCAGTCGGTCAGACCTCGGCAGGGTTCGCTGGCTCGTGAAGTGAAGGCCACGAGAAGACTACCCCTCTCCCTTTTGCGCGCGGACGGCCTGCGTGCCCGAATAGTCGAATTCGGCCGCCTGACCGATGGATGGGCCCGGAACCCAGGATCAGGATGCTCTGCAGTTCGGTGCGCCTAGGATCTATCGCTACAGTGCGGTGTGGGCGCTGCGCGAGCGCCGACCGGTTCCGGTGAGGAACGGGCCGGCGCGCGGGTGCCGAACAAGCTGTCGGTCGGGGCGGGAATATAGGATGCGGGACGGCGGGGGGAAAGACGTTTCCGCGCTACCGGGCGAGTTCAATGACGGGAGCCCACAAGATTAGAAAGCCCCGCTAGCCAACTCGCGTTCAAGTTGTCCTTACACCCACGGCGACCCGGGCGCGGATTCGATCTCGGATCTCTTGATAGATTGGAATCTGAACCTCTGGTGCAACTTCTAACGTCACCGCAATAGCATATGGCACAGGGACGTCGAGCCTACCGGCCTCGGCTGCGCAGTTGACTTGGATCTTCAACTCGTCGCCATCAACGAAGCCGGTAGCTTGCGCGCCATCGAAAACCTCATGCTGAAGCGTACCACGCCTCACTGACTGCCACGGGGCATCTGTCCGCGCCAAGCTCAGCATCTCGTCATATGCACCATCCCCCCGAACTGCCCCGTAGGGTTCGAACCACAGCGAGGCGCCCCTGTATGCACGGTGTTTGTGGTTTACCGGGCTCAGCCACGCGAGCGTGACAGTCAGAGCGCGCCACTCGGCGCGTCCACTGAGAGACGGAAGAAGCGGCACCGAGTATCGGTGGGCTTGGCCGTCCCCAATCATACTGGCGCCTATGAGTGTGCCCCTGAAATCGGTGCACTCGAACACTCGCGTTGGATCGGGTCGACCGTATCCTAGGAGGCGCGCGAGAAGATCCTTATCCGTTCCAAGTGACCTCCGAAGAGCGTCGGCACTGGCGCCCCAACGTGCGCCGTGGACAAGCAGTGCCTTCAATAGAACAGCCGTGAATCGGTCCTCGAGCCCCTGTTCCGGAGTATCCTCTCGCAGTGAGTCCAACACATCGTGAATCAAGCCCGCCGTTCGGGCTGCAAGCGCGGTCGCGTTGCTGGTGCCGCGCATGTAAATTGTAGCAGTAACGTCCCCGGGGCGTCGCCCCGGAGTGGCGACTTTGTGACCCGGAGCGAGGATCGCTTGGTCGATCACCAAAGTGCAATCAGCGTGCGTATTTCCGGGCTTTTCCTTATAAAGTTGCCGGCCGCCCGCAAACAGCACCTCGGGCTTCATTGAACGTCTGAATCCCGGACCTGTGGCGTTGAATGGGCTTGGTAGCCCAGCAGTAACATACGGGTTGGTACGGTGCGCCACAGCTGGTACGGGTGCAACGTCGTCATGAACCGCACCCACGGTAAGTGCGTTGAGCGCCTCAGCTGGTGATAAAAGCCTTCGATTCCACCCGCCCGAAACGATGGCCTTCAGAACCTCGGATTCCAAACGTTGCGGATCACCACGTAAGGCATCGAAGTCTCGTCGGGGAACATCGAGCACAATTTCGCTGGCGTGGTTCCCGGCGCTAACGATAAACAAGATCTGATACTTCCACGCCAGGTAGTCCAGAAGGCGAGCCCAAGAACTCATGGTGAGGGCAAACTGCCGTGAGCGGTCCCCGATCGAGACACTTATTACGCGTACAGACGGCGCCGCACCAGCTAAATCGCCGTCCTTCTCATACAGTCTTCGAACCGCGCGATGGAAGAGGTCAAGAGGAAGTACATCCTCCGGGATGCATTCCCCTGCATTGTACCAGCCGCGCCGATCAGGACGCATGATCGGCCGCGTATAAAGAGGCCTGCCGAGGGGAGGTTCGGGTGATTCTAGATCACCATGCAGGATGAGCGAAGCCATAGCCGTACCGTGAACCCTCCGCGCCGGCTCGTAAGAATCAGCCCATCCGTCTGGATCGTCGACGATCAGCCTACCGGCAAGCCATTGGTGGTTTTCGAGAAGGCAGTCCGTCCAGAAGGGCTATCACAGGGCTACCAGCAACATCTACATCGCCTTCAGGCCCATCTGACGAAGCGGGTTCGCCTTCCAAAGCTGGCACGGCAGACTGACCCACCGGGCGGAAGTACATCACCTGATCGGCATATGCCAAGCGTGCATTTCCGCCCTCCAGCAACGTCCCGACTTGCTCAATCGGAAGTTCCAACAGCAGTGCGTGATAGGATATACCTTCAATCACGGCTTCCGAGATAAGCTCACCGCCGAGTTCTTCAGCAGCTTGTCGGATGCTGTTCGACGCACGCTGTCGCAACTGTGGGTTACCCCGGAACCAAAGCTCAACCTCAACTCTCACCCGCTCTTCTCCGGCAGCTAAGCGCTCCTGCCAGTCTTCGATTATACCTGTCTCAAAAAGCCGATCGTTGAAGTCCCACGGACGAATCTCGCGGAGTTGAAGGAACATATTGCGCCACCGACCCTTACCCCATGCAAAGCCAGGGTCTTCCGGATTAACTCGGAACTTCTGCCAAAGAGATAACAGGTCACGCATTCCTTGCTGATTCGACATCAGCAAGTAGAGCCGACCACTGAGCTGCTTGTCCGGCTTTTCACGATCGAAAAACAGGTCCGGCTCGGGCGGAATATCATACTCGTCCCATTCAGTCAACCACTCTAACCCAGCTAGTCCCCTAAGAGCGCGAAAAAAATCTTCTACTCGCCCGACTGTCTCCAGGACGAGCACCTTCTCGGGCTCCACACCTTGAGCATTCCCCAACATAGCCACATCGCGAGCAGCCGCGAAGGCTTGTTCCAACCGTTCAATCTGGGGAAGCAGTCGATCCCTCTGCGTGCGAGGTGATGGAAACTGCACAGTAGGGCGACCGGGATTCCGGTTGCGTCTAGCAGCGACCACTGGGTCAGGAAAGATCAGTATTGGCTTTGCAGGCATATCACTTGGACGGATAAACTATGGACCGCGCCTTCCATTGCACTAGAAGCTCACGGATGATTGATGGAGTGTCGGCCGCAGGAAGGGCAAGAACGTATCGCCGCAAGATATCGCTCCCAAACTCTTCCACTTCTGCGAAACTAAGCCCGTGCAGCTTATCTGCAAGTGTGCGAGGCGCATAGCCCAGGGGAGACGGAAAATCCTTCGCGAACTTACAAAACCAGAGCTCAAGTTGCTGGCGGGTCGGGAGCGGGAAGTTCATCCGCAGCTGAAATCTTCGCCAAACTGCCCGATCAAGCAACTCAGGATGGTTGGTCGCTGTCACAACTATCACGTAAGGAGGTAGTCTATCAATCTGAAGAAGTAGCGAACTGACTACTCTCTTGATCTCCCCTGTTTCGTGCTGATCACCCCGCTCTTTCCCAACAGTGTCAAATTCGTCGAAGAACAGTACGCAGTGTTGAGTACGTACATGATCGAAAAGCAGCTTTAAGCGCGCGGAAGTTTCACCTAAATAGCTTCCGATCAAACCCTCATAACGTACGGTTAGAAGAGGAACCGCTAGCTCAGTCGCAAATGCTTCGGCTACGGATGTCTTACCATTGCCGGGAGGGCCAGTGAGTAGTATCCGATTCCGTGCATCCAAACCATAGGAGTGCAACAGGTCACGGCGATTTTGCTCTTCGACAAGCTCAATACACGCGGTACGAACAGTATCGGCGAGAATCAGGTCATCGAAACGCTGCTTAGGCGTTTGCTCATACAACAGCCCTTGGACCCGATCATCTACCACGCTCCCTCGCGATGGAGCAGGCCGCGCTACCCCATTCGAACCGACGTATTCCGCGAGGCGATCCGCTAATACGTGATGCTGCTTCCGCCGCTCATCCGCTACAACGGCCTCCAAGACTTTATGGAATGCGAGTTGATCGCCCCGGCTGGCGGCACGAACTAGGTTCAGAAGCAAGTCTGAGCGTGGCATCGGAAGATTGCTGGGCGATGTTCGGACGTCTCTACCCCTAAGTCTAATGCGCCATCTACAGTCGTGCGACCCTTGACGTCAAACTGAGATCTGACCTCTCCGCAGAGATGACGACTGGTTCTTGTCAGTCGAAAGGAGAACGATCTCCCACGGTGTGGCGTAACACACCTCCACTCACGTCAGATTCTACTCTGTTTGTGTGCCGCCACCCTCGACGCCTTGCGTAATTCGTCCCCGAACTCAAGGATAGCTTCGGCCACGAGCAAGTCCATCGAGAGTTCATCTTCCGGGACGTGGCGGGCGAGCTTGATGGAGGACATCGCGATTGCCTCGAAGGCGCCGAAGCGGTCCGTCAGCATCTCCAGCAGGCGCGCCGGGGACGGTTGCTTGTCGCACGCAGGTCCGGATCTCATCTCGCTCCTCCTCATCCCGAGTCAAAAGCCAGTGCTTCCGTTGCGGCTCGGACGGTCCGCGACATACGTTGCGGAGCGTTCCAGCTCCACGGCCGGCAGCTGAACGTAAGCTAAAATCATTGACGTTTATCGTCAAGGCTTTCCGCTTACATTTGTGGAGGACGCGCTGAGCAAGGAAGAGCAGGATCTACAGGCGCTCGTTCGCGATATCGTGGACGCGAGCGGGATTTCGCAGGCGCAGCTCGCGCGCGATGCGGGGCTGAGCTACGCGGCGCTGCACGCGTGGATCACCGGCATCCGCTCGCCGCGGCCGGGGAGCCTGGTGCAGCTGGCGGACGGGCTGGAGAGCCGGTCGGAGGCGCTGCGGCAGCTGGCGGCGCAGCTCCGGCGCGCGGCGGAGCGGACGTGAGAGCCGCGATCCCGGCGACAGCACGCCGGGAGACTACCGGATCAGCGGAGGCATCTTCGATGGCGGGATCGGGGCTGAGCCGCGAGAATGATGCACTCACCCTCTGAGCCGTCCCCCATCCGCCAGATCCCCATGCCGCACCTCCGCACCAACGTTCCGCACCGCACCAAGCCCTTTGAGCGGGGACCGGTGTTCGCGGGTGCCGTGTCGCTGGCGGGGATGGCCGGATACATCAACGTGGTGGTACTCGGCTTCTTCAACGTTCCCGTGAGCCACATGAGCGGGGCCGTGTCGCGCCTCAGCATCGATCTCACGACCTCCAACCACCCGGACCTCATCGTGGTGGATTCCATCATCGGCGGGTTTCTGGTGGGCGCGGTCGTGTCCGGGATTGTGATCGGCGGCCAGAAGCTGCTGCCCGGACGGCGCTACGGCCTGGCACTGCTGATGGAGGGCGGCGTGCTTGCCGGCGCCGTGGCGCTGCTGCGCGCCGGAAACCCCCTCGGCGTGGCGCTCGCGGCCATGGCGTGCGGCATCCAGAACGGCATGGGCAGCAGCTACCGCGGGCTGGACATCCGTACCACCCACGTGACCGGGACCGTCACCGACCTGGGGGTGATGATGGGACACTGGATCCGCCACCGCCGCGTGCCCCCCTGGAAGTTCGTGATGCTGCTTGGCATCGTGACCGGCTTCTTCGCCGGCGGCCTGACCGGCGCGCTTGCCTTTCGGCGGTTCGGCGTGACCGCGCTGGCGTTCGCCTCCGCCGGGTGCCTGGCGGCTGGTACTACGTACTTTGCCTGGTTGCAGAGGCGGACCGCCCGGAGCTAACGTGACCACGGATCGAGGGGCAGTCGGAGGCGCCGCACGGCGCCGGCGCAGTTCCGGCGCGCGGTCAAGCGGGAAGACTCGGGCGAAACGGCCCGCTGCGCTGTCCCGAAGGAGCTCTCGACAGCGCAGAGCGGCAATGAACAAGCGTCAGGGCACCCCAACTTTGATGAAAACACGGATAGAGTTGAGGGTCGTTCACAATGTCCCTCTTACACTAATCCGTCGGAGTGCAACCTCCTCGATTCTCGGGTTCAACGATGGCTCGGCGAACAGGCCATCATGTCAGAGTCTGGGTCGCCCGCCTACTCTCTCGTACCACGAGCCGACAAACCCAAGGCACACCCATGCATCACTAAGGGTAGCCGCATGGCCGGCCGTAATAGCTTCTGCAGCCAAGAGCCGAGCATTGTTGTAGGCAGCCACTCTGTCACGCTCGCCGTCTCGGTACTGCTGATAGCTCCGATCCAGGCCAAAGAGTACGATTCCGTGTTCGTGCCCGTTGACAATGCCGTAACGCCTTCCTGCGTTCGCCGCTTCTTTCTTGATTAGATCCATGAACGTCCCGCATTTCTCGCCGAGATAAAACGGCACGACTGTCGTGGACCGTCCAACATAGGCAATTGCCGAGTGGGGCCACCAATCCGTGGTAGAACCCACGTTAACCTCTTCGTGGAGTGCCGCTTCACAAATTCCTTGACGACAGTACTTAAGTGCTGGATCATACAAATCGGTTGTTGGCTGAGCCGTATGCGTGTGACCATATACCCAGTGATTTCCTAGCTCTGGCTCGGGATTTAGATACTGGCTAGGGATCCCCACCAGAGTGCCCGGCTTGAACAGCAAGAGGTTCCAGCGCATCCCATCTAAGTTGTAATGAGACGCAATGATCCTGATCTTCGGCGCAATCGCAGGCATGTGCTTCCGGAGCCACTCGCCTTGCGACGTGCTATCGTGGAAGGATACAGATCCGCGCAGACCAGCGAACTCTGCACGCGTGAGCCGCCGGAACTCAGTCGGCCGGTGCTCTACATCGGCGTAGTCGGATGAGTCAAGCAGAAGAATCTGCTCACCGTTTTCAAGGGAAATGACTCCGCTCAAGAAACATCCAGGCTTCAGATGTTGATCCTGCGGGTCGATTCCCCTGCCAGCATTCGCGTTCTCACAAGATGCAACTGTGAGTTCCGAGAAGCTGTCCACGAAACTGGAACCTACGCCAAGCAGCGGGAGGTTCTCTTGATTGAACGCGTGAGCACGTCGAATAAGATCCAACTTGGTCAATGGACGGTTTCCCTCACCGCATAATGGATTCCGATGGTTGAGGTTTGAGGTGTTACCCGCACCTAGGTAATCATGGTTACCGATTACAAAAAACAGCGGTACCCGAGTTCGGCTTCGAAATGCTGAGAGAACTTCAAAAGCTTCTGTGATTTCATCCTCGCACCCGTTGTTAGCCGCGTCGCCGGTGTAGATGATGATCTCAGAATCCGAAAGGTGCTCAAGTTGCGCTTCCATCATGAATCGACCTGCAATATCTACTGCGGGCGGGCGAAGTGCGACGGCAACGAGATGATCATCTAGTCTCCGCCGCAAGAAAGCAATCTGCCCCGGAGCCTTTAGGGTTTGGAGTTGAGAATCAGAAATCAGCCCGAGCCTGAGTTCATAACTGCCTGGGGTTGGCGGCAGCGGTGCGGGAGCGGGGCGGGTAAGAACTGGTTCCGCGCAGGCGGACAGTGCTACGAGGGTGATGGTCGTGGCTATTCTCATTATTATACTATGGTAGAAAGGAATGGAACTATGTACCCCACACGATTAAGGTGAATGGCGGCCAGAGTCAACCTTTTTGACACCCATGAACTCGTAGCGGAGTGCACTCACAAGGTCAGATCCGTTTTGTAGATAGGTCAGCCATTTTAGCCCTGTGAACTGCGGCTGCCCTCCGATGGGGGTTCAGAAATTTGTTCAACGAGGAGCAGTTGAAGTTGCGGAGCGGATGGCAGGCGCCCTCATAGCCCTCCACGCTCCCCCGCCGGCGACGCTGCCGCTCATCCCGTCGCCGGTAACGCGGCCGGAGAGGCGGCGGGTGAGCGGGCGCCCGTTCACCCGTTCCGTCAAGGTGATGTCGATCCGGTCGCCCACCAAGCGTCCGCTCACGCCGGGGCCGGTGAAGCGCTGGTACTGCTGCCGCAGCTGCAGCGTGACCCGGCGTCCCTCCGGTGTGGTGAGCGTCCACCGCCCCGCTATCTGCGCCGGGATTGTCCAGGCGTACACCATCGCCCGGCCCACGCCCTGGTTCACCCGCACCGCCACGACCGTGTCCGGCGCCCAGTCGCCCATGTGAAAGGCGTGCGACACCACCCGGGTGCCGGGGCGCAGCTGCTCAAACAGCTTCGGCCGCAGCTCCAGGTTCAGGTTGGGGAGCAGGTACAGGGTGACGATGCTCGCCGGGCGAAGGTCGGTGGCGAACAGGTCCTGCCGGCGGAAGCGCACCCGGTCCTGCACGCCGCGCCTGCGGGCGTTATCGGTGGCTTCCTCCACCCGCACCGGATCGATGTCCACGCCCAGCCCCCGCGTGCCGAACCGCCGCGCCGCCTCGATGACGATGCGCCCATCCCCGGAGCCCAGGTCGTACAGCACGTCGTTGCGCGTGGGCCTGGCGAGCGCGAGCATCTGCGCGACCACTTCGGGTGGCGTGGTGACGTAGGGTACGTCGATCCCGGGCGGCTGCTGCGCGGCCAGGGGGAGTGCCAGGAGCGCCGCGACGGCGGCCCAGCAGAGTCGAACGGCGGTGTGCACCCGTGTTCCTCCGGAAGAAGTGGCGAAGCCGGAAGATACGCCGCCGCGTGATCCCGCGGCCATGGCTCGCCCGGCGCCCGGCTCCACCACCGGGTTTTCGCGGCTCCGGTCTTCTGGGCTGATCCGGCGCGCGGTAGATTCCCCTCCATGACCGCGACTCGCTACCGGGAACACACCCCGCCCGCCGTTCTGGCCCCCTTCGTCGACTGCATCTGGACTCTCCGTTCGGAAGCGGCGATCGACGCGCCGGTGCGGAGCCGCGTGCTGCCGGACGGGTGCGTGGACATCATTCTCGACTTTGGCGACCATCCCGCCACCGATCGCCGCCCCCTGCGCAGCTACCTGGTGGGCGCGATGACGCGCGCGGTCACGGTAGACCAGGCCGGGCGAGTGGACATGCTCGCCGTACGTTTTCGGCCAGGCGGGGCATCCGCTTTCCTCCGCGTTCCGCTCGGCGAGGTGACGGATCACGCGGTCGATGTGGATGCGCTGGGGGAGCGATGGGGCGCGCCCGCATCCCGGATCCACGCGGCGGATTCCGCGGAGGAGCGGATGGCGCTGCTGGAGCAGGAGCTTCTGCTCCGGCTCCGGCACGCGGAGGATGTCGACGGGACGGCGGCGCACGTCTGGTCTCGGCTGGAGCAGACCGCGGGCGCATTGACCGTGCGGCAGATGGCGGGAGAGATGGGGTTCGGAGAGCGCCGCCTGCAGCGCCTGTTTCACGACCGCGTGGGGCTCTCGCCCAAGGAGGCGGCGCGCGTCGCACGGTTCCGGACGGCCCTGGCGCACATGCGCCGCACGCCGAACCGGCCGCTGGGCCGCATCGCCCTCGATTCCGGCTACTACGACCAGCCGCACTTCAACCGCGAGTTCGCGCGGATGGCCGGCGTCGCGCCCGCGGCGTGGATGCGGGAGCGGGCGGCCTCCGCGCCTGCTCCGGACCCTGCCGGCTGACGCCACCGGCCGCACTCTTCCAGGCCGTGTCGGATTCGTACAAGCGCGGATCGGCGCTCCCGTGTAGCATGAAGGTGCCGGTGCGCACCGCACTCCGAATCCGCCGCGGCCGGCATCCTTTTTCATCCATGGAGATCACTCGATGCAGAACGACCACGCCCCGTCCGCCGCCCCGCTCCTCAAGCAGCTCACGCCCGTCATCCTGGTCGACGCGGTGGAGCCGTGCCTTCCGTTCTGGGTGGACCGCTTCGGCTTCACCGTCGATGCGGAGGTGCCCGGGCCCGACGGCGCGCTCCAGTTCGCCATCCTTTCGCGCGACGGGATCGAGGTGATGTACCAGACGCGGGCGAGCGCCGTCGCCGACCTGCCCGATTCGGACGATGACCTGACCGGACACTCCATCGGCCTCTTCATCAGCGTCGACGACCTGGACGCGGTGGAGCGCGCGCTGGACGGAGCGCCGGTGGTAAAGCCCCGGCACCAGACCTTTTACGGCAGCAGCGAGATCTACGTCCGCGAGCCGGGCGGCAACACCGTCGGCTTCGCGCAGATGGGCGCGGAGGCGTAACGGCGGCCGCCCGCGCCCTCATTGCGTACCGCGTGAGGGCGCGGGCGATGAGTCGGCCGGGTGCGCTCGGCGGATGGCGCGGCTCAAGGGTGGCCGTGCGGGGTGACTTGCGCCCGGACATCGCGGGGTGCATCGTCGGCCGTCCCGCGACCACCCAACGCGCAAGGAAACCAGATGAGTGACGACCAGTCCCCGGTGTTCATGGCCGACGACAGCGATCCGGAAATGCAGCGGGCGTACGAGCAGGCCCGCGCCTCGTTCCGGTACTTCTGGCGGGAGGTGGCGATGGATCAGCGGCGGATCGTTCCCGCGCTGGACCTGGCCTACGTCAAGGCGCCCTTCAGCGACGGGCCGGATGCGGGCACCGGAGAGCCGGGCGAGCCGGAGTACATGTGGCTGGACGAGATCGGGTTCGACGGCGAGTTCGTGACCGGCGTGCTGCTCAACGAGCCGAACTGGGTGACGTCCATCCAGGAGGGCGACACGGCCCGTGTTCCGCTCGCCCGGATCAGCGACTGGATGTACTCCATCGACGGAAACGTCTACGGCGCGTACACGGTCAACCTGCTGCGCGCGCGGATGAGCGCGCCGGAACGCCAGGAGCACGACGACGCGTGGGGCCTGAACTTCGGCGATCCGCTCCGGGTGCGCACCGGTCACGGCGGCGAGTCGCACGCCGCGGATGAGACGATGGCGGCGTCGCTCAGGGAGCACCTGGCGAAGAACCCCTCGCTCGCGTCCGTGACGGGCGACCACGGATGGACGCTCCTGCACCAGGAAGCATCCGCGGGGAACGCGGCGACGGTCAAGGTGCTGCTGGACGCCGGGGCGGATGCGAACGCGGTGGCGGAGAACGGCATGACGTCGCTGCACCTCGCGAACGCGCTTGGCTGGGAGTCGGTGGTGGACCTGCTGTCTCGCCGGTGATCACGTGCAGAGCGCCGCGCCACTCCACGTGCCGCGGCGCTTTCGCCCATGCCGGCCATCAGCCTGACCGGCCCTGCCCTGACCAGCGATCGTGATGGAACCGACAGACCTGGAGCGCTATCTCCAGAGCGCGATCACGGAGCACCTGGACGGCGACGCATCGCGCTTCGAGGAACTGTGGGAGCGCGTCCCCGGCTTCGGGCAGAAGGCGCGCGACCTGACCCGGGACATCGGCGACGTGCAGTGGAGGGACCGCACGCTCGATGGTTGGTACTGCGTGGACACCGGCTCCGGGTACGAGGTTTATACCCAGGAGCGTGGCATCAAGTCCGACACGCACAGCTTCTCCACCGGGGCTGAGGCCACGACGTACTTTCTGCGCTCGCTCGGCTATCTGCGGTGAGGCGGGAACGGTGCCCCTGCGTCACAGCCGGCGCCGAAGGGAATCAGCGCGACCGCTCGCGTACGTCAGCCGAATAACAAGCTGCGCGGACTGGAGTACAGCCTGCGCCAGAGTTCATCCGTGGCGGGCGCATCGGGAGCAGCGTCCATGAGGATCTTGAATGACGTCTCCGCAGCGTCGCGATCTCCGGTCTGCAGGTGGTAGCGCGTGACGACGTACAGGTAGCCCGTGAGTTCCGACACATGGATGCGCTTTCGGCCTCCGAGCAGAGCCAGGATGTTGAACCCCTCGCCCAACGCCTCGCGCACACCCTCAAGGTTTCGCTGGTCGAGGCAGAGCTGGGCGTAGTTTACGCGCGCAAAAACGTACCGCGGATTCCGCCGATAGTTTTCGCGGATGGTATCCTCCATGGCCTGCAGGTCTCCGAGCGCGCCGTAGGCCGTACCGAGCCAGTTGAAAAACATCGGCAGGGGGTCACGCTCAATCCACGTCCGCAGTTCCGCGATCGCTAACCGGGGATCATCCTGAACCAGGGCATGCACCCGCGGCAGCGCATCCCGGATCTCCTTTGGCAGACGCGCAACCGCCGTATCCCGCATGGATCCGTGGACAATCTCCAGGAGCTGGTTCGGCGACTTGCCGCTACGGCGCATCTTACGTTTGGTGGACATCGGGCAGGCATCAGTCCGTGGATGGCGTTCTGGGCGTGACGCAGCGCACGCGCCCCGGTGCATGCAGAATCAGCGCGGATCAACTTGCGGCTTTCCGGCTGTTGATCACAAGATGGGCTCGATTCCAACGCTCGTGTGCGCAGCACGACCCGTTCCTCCGCACCAGACCTCCGCGGGCCGACATGGACACAGGACGCACGCGGACCCTGGCGGCTTCCGGCGCCGGTAGCTGTTGAAGGTTGATCTCGGCCCGTCGATCCGCGAACGTCCCCAGTGTTCCACCTCGGCGCGCGGGCCCGGACCACGAACCAACGCACGCGCGGTGACGGCTTCTGGGACGAGTATCGGGCCGCGCCCTCCGCGATGCACATCATCTGTCGGAGATAGATGATGGTGCCGGGCTCTTTCGAGGAAGGAGCCCGGCTGTTTATCCTGCGCACCATGCCCCGCCCGCGCGTCCCCCCCGACCGGAAGCGACACCGTGGACGATCCCACCCTGTTCGTGGACCTGGCATTCCCCGCGTTCCACCTGATCCCGCCGGGCAAGGAGGCGGAGTTGCGGCTGGTATTGCGCAGCAACCGCGTTCCCGACGAGATCATGGACGACATCATTGCGTTCGTGCCGCTGGCCTTTGGGCGCGTGCTGCTGGACGGCACGGGCGCGCAGCTCTCGCCCGACTACGCCACGATGGACGCGGCCGGAACGATGCGCGACGCGGGCCGGCTGGTGGATCACCCAGTCTATGCCGCCGCGCACAGGGCGGCCACGGAAATCATTGCCCGGCAGGAGCTTGGGGAGATGGTGGTGAGCGCAGCCCTGTGGAGCAGCGAGTTCCGGGCTGTCCAGGAGGCCCTGGCCGCGGGCTCCGACCCCGCCGACCTGGTGGGCGCACCGCCCGTGATCACGCGGCCGGCGGCGGCTCGCCCCTGGTGGCGGTTCTGGAGATGACGGGCGTCCGCGAGCCAGCCTGATCCGATCGCGGATGGGTGCCTCGCCCGCACGGCAAGCGCTCTCCGTGGTGATGATGACGTAAACGGCACCAGAAATCAGCAATCCGTCGTCCCGGCCGCTCCCGCATCCCGTCTCGCCACGTTCGGCCCGACCGCCCTCCCCTGCCCCGTGGCCGCTTCGCCCCACGTCTGGCCGGGGTCTTGTCCAAAGCTCATGATGTCCGCGACATTGCGCCGCCGTGCTGGGAAAGGCGCGCCGTAGATGGCCTGTCCATCGATCCCGCGGCTCCTTCGTTTCCCGCCTCCCGAGGATCGTGGCGCCCCCGGATCCCCCAGCGGTTGCGGGCGGGAAGTGAAACATCCGGCGCGCTGCGGCCGTTCCGTCATCCGCCCGCGACGGCGTGGCCGCGCGGATGCCGGCTCCTCATCGTGTACGAACGCTCCGCGACCTCGATTTCTGATGATCTTCAACTGCCCGGTCTGCCACACCCCCGCGGGAGAACTCGCGGCGTCGGGTACGCAGACGCTCTTTTGCGGCAACTGCCGGTTCAAGTACCACATCACGGCGGGCAGGCTGGAGAGCAGAGGTTCCCGCGAGATCGTGCATTCCGCGCAGACGCACCAGAGCGCCGCACGCACCTCGCGCGAGTACGAGTTCCGCATCGCGCAGCCGGAGGGACTGCGCACCATCACGCTGCGCATCCCCGGCCGCGAAGACCGGTTCATCGCCCACAAGAACGATAAGCTCGCCATCGTTCACGCCATGCGCGGCGATGTCGCGGAGAATGCAATTGCCGTCATCAACCAGACCACCGGCAAGGAGGTGGTCATCGGCAAGCCGGGGCAGACGACGCTCTTTGGCTCCGTCGTCAGCGGGATGGCGGCCGGCCTCATCACCCTGTTCGCGCTCGCCGCGCTGGACGTGTCGGGGACCATCGCGGCGCTGCTGTCGGTGCTCCTGGCCGGCATCGTCGCGTACACTCTGCAGGAGAAGCTGAAGCCGCGGCACGCCATCAGCGCGGCGCAGCAGTCCGCGCTGGGCCGGTCCACGCAGCTTCTGCTGCAGAAGTCGGGGCTGGAGCAGCGGATTCAGGAGGTGACGGCAGACCGGCGCCAGCGGATGGAAATCCGCGAAAAGCTGCTGGGGCTGCAGGCCAAGATGCAGGAGGTGGGCGCCGACCTGTACCAGACGCGCATGGATCGCATCCGCGGCGCGCTCCCGCTGCTGGACGAGCAGCTCGCCCTGGATGACAAGCTTCTGCACGCCTACCGCCGCACGCAGCTGATGATGGAAATCGAGCTGGAATCCAGCAGCGCGGCGGATGCGATCCCGGAAAGCCTGCCGGGCGAATTCGGCGCGCGGCAGGCGGAGATCGAAGCGATCGAGGCGCGCACGTCCGACCTGAAGCTGCTGCTGTCGGCAAACGAGGAAGTGGAGCGCTTCATCCGCGGGGAATGAGGCGGCGCGGGGAACCCCGGGCCCGTTCCGCTCCCCACTTCTCAGACCGGGTTCGCGCTGACTCCGGTCGCGCAGTTTCATCATCCTCCCGCGAGACTTTGAGCCGTGTTTGAATACCATCTGTGGGCGGTCGTGACCGCGGACGGCGGATTGGAGGCGGATGGCGCGCTGCTGGACGCGCTGCGGTCGCGGATCGCGGGGCTGTCAGAGGCGGTGCGCGAGTCGTTTCACGTCACCACGCTGAACGAGACGCACGTGGTGGCGACGGGGCTGCGGAACCGCCGCGAATGGGAGGTCGAGGACACGTTCCGGTGGATCGCCGAGCACTCGCATTCCGGTTATGGACTGCTGTACCTTCGGAGCGAATACCCGGACGCGGACGGCCAGACCCACTTTCGCGTTCAGCGGATGAGCCTCGGTCGCATCGAGGAACTTGAGGACAGGTACCTGGAGGGCCTTGCCTGAACTCCCTGCCCCGCTTCCTCGTGTGATGGACAAACGGCCCGTTTCCGCCAGAAAGGGCCTGCGCGGAACCCTTGTCCGCGCGAGCTGGTACCAGCGCGCCTCGCCGCCCTCCCCCTGATCGGAGTCCGCATGGTGCGCCGCCCGTCTTCCCCACCCCGCCGCCTCGCCATCGTCCCGCTCCTGCTCGCCCTGATCACCCTGCTTTTCGCCGGGCCCGCGCGCGCGCAGGAGGTGCGGTGGGCGTCCGTGAGCGTGGGCGACGATCACGTGTGTGCGCTGGACGAGCAGGGCCGCGCCTGGTGCTTCGGCAACAATCACACGGCGCAACTCGGCCTCCGCACTCCCGAACGGTGCGGCACGGTGAGCGAGAGCGGCCGACGGGACTGCTACATGACTCCGAGCGCCGCGCCGCTGCGCGCGGGCGGCGACACGCGGTTCGCATCGGTCACCGCCGGGCGCTACCTCACCTGCGGAGTGGACGCGGAGGGCCGCGGCTTCTGCTGGGGCGCGGCCATCGGCGACGCGGACGCGTACACGGACCGTTGCCTGAACGGGACGGCTTGCAGTGTCCGTCCCCAGCCGCTGCTGCCGGAGCGCCGGCTGACCCGGGTGAACCTCAAGGCGCGCTGCGCGGTGGATGTGGATGGCGCGGCGCTCTGCTGGGGCGACGGCGCCCGCGCCGCCGGCCGGATGACGGAACCGTGGCCGGGGATGGCCTCCGCGCAGGTGGATGGCGATCCCGAGGCGCGGACGCTGTGCGCGGTCATGCGCGACGGACGGGCCTTCTGCCGCGGCGAAGCCGTGTTCGGCGTGCGCGGAACGGGGAGCGCCGATTCCGCGGAAGCGATGAGGCCCGTCGCCGCGGCAGAGCGGTTCGCGCAGGTGGCCGCCATCGGCAACTGGGCCTGCGGGCTGGATGATGCCGGGGCCGCGCACTGCTGGGGCGCCGCCGGCTACGGCGACGTGGCGCGCGATTCCGTACCGCGTCCCGGGCGTGAGCAGTGCGTGCGGTGGAGCGTCCGCACCTGGTGCAACCTGCGGCCGGCGCGCGTGGAGGGCGGGCAGCGCTTTTCCGGGATCACCGCCGCGGTCCGCGGTACGCTGCCCACGGTCTACGAGATGATCGGCGTGACGCCCGGGGGCGCGGCGTACGCGTGGGGCGGCGACCGGGTGCTTCGTCCTTGGCACGCGGAGGGCCGATGGCGGTCCGCCGCCGCCGGAGATTGGGGGCAGTGCGCGATTTCGATGGATGGCGATCTGTTCTGCTGGGGCAGCGATCCGAAGGGCGACGTGCAGGGCCGGATCCCGCATCCGGAGGCGCGCGCTAGATGACCGGCAATTCGCAGGGCGATGGTCGCAGATGGGAGAACGCGGTGCGCGCCGGATCACTCCGTGGGACAGGCGAGTTTCTGGGATGCGGCCCACAACACCGGGCGCGCATCCCCGATCGCGATCCGGGTCGCCGTGATGGCGGCACTGACCGCCATCGTGCCCGCCGGATGCGCACGGACGACCTTGAACGCGGCTCCCCAGCGCGACGCATCGTGGGTCGCGTACCAGTGCGAGAGCGGGCGCGAGGTGACGGCTTCGTATCCGGACGAGAGCACGGCGCGGGTGCGTTACCAAGGAGCGACCATCGCCATGAACATCGCCCTTTCCGCCAGCGGCGCGCGGTACACGGGCGGCGGCTACGAGTGGTGGACGCGCGGCTCGGGCCCGGGCTCCACCGGCAGGCTGAGCCGCTTCGCCGGGCCGGAGCAGACCGCGTCGGAGCCGCTGGAGGAATGCTCCGTCCCCGCCAGGTAGCGCACAGCGTATCCAATCCTGCCGCGAATCCGCCAAGCGCGCGCTGTCATCCGGCGTGAGCAACTGAAGTTGCCGCAACAGCAGCGAAACGCCTCGCGGACAGACCTGAGTCTTCATCTGCACGAAACCTGGATTTCCTGGTGTGAGTTCTCCCCTCTCCGTGCGGCAGTTTGCACGGGGAGGGGCCGGGGGAGGGGCCTCCCAGCCCGGCGCCAAGCGGACCATCCGGATCACATGAGAGGTGTCGAGCAACCCGGCCCGCTTTGATCCAACCTGCCGGCCGTGAATCTGAAAAAGACCTCGTACGCTGCCAGCATCCAAACTCCGCGTTCACAGCGGGCACTTTCATCCCGCCCGCGCGCCCGCTACTCTTCCGCCGTCCCGCGCCCCGCGCGCGCCCGCACACGACGACGCACGGCCGTTTCCGCAATCGAATGAGCGAGTACCGCCCGGAAAATCCCCTGATCGTGCAGGGCGACCAGAGCGTGCTGGCCGAGGTGGGCAGCCCCCGCTTCGCCGAGGCGCGCGACCGCATCGCCCCGTTCGCGGAACTGGTGAAGTCGCCGGAGCACGTGCACACCTACCGCATCACGCCACTGTCGGTATGGAACGCCTGCGCCGCGGGCACCCCGCCCGACGAGATCGTGGACGCGCTGCGCGAGTACGCCAAGTATCCCGTTCCGCCCGTGGTGGAAGCGTCCATCCGCGACGCGGCCACGCGCTACGGCCGCCTGCGCATCTCCCGCGACCCGGAGGGGCTGACGCTTACGGCCGATGAGCCGGAGCTGGCGGAAGAGATCGGCCGGGTGCGCGGGGTGGCGCCGTACCTGGGCGAGCGGCTGTCGCCCGACTCGTTCCGCGTCCCCTCCGCCGAGCGCGGCCGGCTGAAGCAGGCGCTGGTCAAGGCGGGATGGCCCGCGGAAGACCTGGCCGGCTACACCGCGGGCGAACCGCTCCCCATCTCCATGCGCGAAGTGACGCGCGAGGGCGAGCCCTTCACCCTGCGCACCTACCAGTCAGACGCGGCGGGCGCCTTTCACGCCGGGGGCAGCGAGCGCGGCGGCAGCGGCGTGGTCGTACTCCCCTGCGGCGCGGGAAAGACGGTGGTGGGGATGGAGTGCATGTCGCGCGTCGGCAGCTCCACGCTGGTGCTGACCACCAGCGTGACGGCCGTGCGGCAGTGGATCCGCGAAGTACTCGACAAGACGACGCTCACCGAAGACCAGGTGGGCGAGTACACGGGGCAGGCCAAGGACGTGCGCCCCGTCACCGTGGCCACCTACCAGGTGCTCACCCATCGCGACAAGAAGGATGCCGCCTTCAAGCACCTGGAGCTGTTCGACACGCGCGACTGGGGATTGATCGTGTACGACGAGGTGCACCTGCTCCCCGCCCCGGTGTTTCAGGTGACGGCGGCGCTGCAGGCCCGGCGGCGGCTGGGGCTTACCGCCACGCTGGTGCGCGAGGACGGGCGCGAGGACGACGTGTTCGCCCTGATCGGCCCCAAGAAGGCCGAGGTGCCGTGGAAGGTGCTGGAGGGACAGGGGTGGATCGCCACGGCGGAGTGCACCGAGGTGCGCGTGCCGCTCCCCAAATCGCTGCGCATGCCGTACGCGGTGGCCGAGCAGCGCGACAAGTTCCGCATCGCCAGCGAGAATCCCGACAAGCTGGCGGTCATCCGCCGCATCCTGGAGCGGCACCCGGACGAGCCCACGCTGGTCATCGGCCTCTACGTGGAGCAGATCGAGGGGATCGCGCGCGATCTGGGCATTCCCGTGCTCACCGGCACCACCGCGCAGCGCAAGCGCGACGTGATCTACAAGGACTTTCGCGAGGGGCGCATTCCGGTGCTGGCGGTGAGCAAGGTGGCCAACTTCGCGGTGGACCTTCCCGACGCGGCGGTCGCCATCCAGGTGTCCGGCACCTTCGGCTCGCGGCAGGAGGAGGCGCAGCGGCTGGGACGCATTCTCCGCCCTAAGAAGGGAGCCAACCAGGCCCACTTCTACACCCTGGTGAGCCGCGACACCACCGAGCAGGAGTTCGCCCTCAAGCGCCAGCTCTTTCTGTGCGAGCAGGGCTACGCGTACCGCATCGCGGACCCCAAGGACATCTGACGGATGAAGCTGGCTGAACTGGACTGGGAGGCGGTTCTGGCCGAACTGCCGCGCTGGGAGCGGCTGTCGGTGGAGGCGCGCCGCGCGTTTCTGCGCATCACCCCGGGCATCGCCATCTCCCCCGACGCGCTGGGCGCCGCCGCGGACGAACTGGTGGCGGAGGGGATGATCTTTCCCCCCGGGCCGCGCGGGACCAACTATCCCCACGCGCCGGAAGTGCGGCCGCTGCTGTCGGCGCTGCGGGCCATGCACCGCACCCAGCCGCTGGGCGGGGCCGGAGGGCGGCTGCCGCAGCGCTACCTGCAAGACCAGTTCACGATTGCCGAGGTGCAGGCGTTTGCGTCCCAGGGCGGCTTTCGCTACTGGGCCGACCACTCCCAGATCGCCGCGCTCGCCTCGTCGGTGGACTGGGTGAAGTCCTTTCTGGACGCGGGGACGGGCGCGGGCGCGGCGCGGTGGGCAAAGGCGCGGCAGAAGTCGACGGACGCGCAGCCCCTGGGCTCGCCCGCGGTGGCCCGGTCGCTCCGCGAACTGGTAGAAGCGCTCGCGGGGAGTCCCGCCGGCGCGCCGCTGGGCACGCTGGACGCGCTTCTGCCGAATGCCGTGCAGTCGACGCAGACCGCCGCGCTTGCCGCGGGGTTGCGGTACCTGCTCGTCTTTGCTTCGCTGGATGACCGGACGCTGGAGGCGCGGATCGGGCTGCTGCCCAACGTCATCCGGAAGATGGGCCCGCCGCCGTCTCCGCCGTCCGCGGTGGAGGTGAGCGCGGCGTGGGACGCGCCATTCCGGCTGACCGACATGACGACGGTGCTGGTGGACGCCGCCGTGGAGCCCCTTCCCGTGCGCGGCAGCGATGGCGGGCTGTACGTGCGCACCCTGCGCGCCCTTACCGCGCGGCTGCTTCCCGTGCCCGCGTGGGTGGAGGACTTTCTGCTGGCGCGGGTGCAGACCGGCGCGTACGTGGAGGCTCCCGCGGAGGACGTGGAAAGCCGGGCGGAACTCCGCATCACCGGCGCGCTGAATACGTTGTCCCGCATGGACTTCGCGGAGGTGAAGAAGGCCAGCGAGCGGTACCAGCTTTCCGCGCTGCCGCCGGGGCGCGCGTGGCTGGCGCTGGGCGAGGGGGAACGGCTGAAGCAGGTGCTGGACGCGGTGCGCGGTTCGGCGCAGCGGAACCCCGGCGACTGGAGCATCGGCACGGAATCGGTGGACTTCTTCGGCACGCGCTTCGGGTTCAGCGTCGCTGAAGATGTGGATCTGCGGACGTCGCTGGCCGCCGCGTTCCTGTCCATCCCCGCGGGGGAGTGGGTGGAGGCGGATCCGTTCATCCAGTATTACGCCGAGTCCGCGAACCCGCTGCTGGACCGGGCGGGGCCGCTCAGGCACCGCAACTCTTCGTACGGCGCGTCGCCATCCACCCGCGAAGCGTGGGAAGAGGTGTGGGCGCAGGTGCTGCTGGAGTTTCTGCGGCAGCGCCTCGTTCCGCTGGGCGGCGCGCGTCTGGGCCGGGGCCCCGGCGGAACCGCGTTCACGCTGACGGACGCGGGCCGCTACCTGCTGGGCGCCACGGACACCTTCTCCTTTGCCGCGCCCACGGAGGGCGACGTGCTGGTGAAGCCCGACTTCGAGATCGTCTTTCTTGCGCCCGCGCCGCGGCTGGAGGCGGAGTTCGGGCGTTTTGCCGAGCGCACCGGCAGCGGGGTGGGAACGCTGTTCCGCATCACCCGCGCGTCGGTTCTGCGCGCGGCGGAACAGGGGCTGGCGGCCGACGCCATGCTCAAGACGCTGGGCGCGGCGTCGCGCACGCCGGTGCCGGCCAACGTGGCGCGCCAGATCAAGGACTGGTTTGGCGCCACGCGCCGGGTGCGCGTCCGCCCCGCGGTGCTGGTGGAGTGCCCCGACACCGAAACCGCCGCGCGCGTCGCCGCGCTGGGGGGCGAGCAGGTGACGGCCATCACCCGTACCGTGCTGCGCCTGGACGGCGATCCCAGGTTCATCGCCACGCTCACCAAGAAGCTCCGGGCGCTGGGGATCTTCGTGCAGAGCTGAGGCTCATCCCCGTTCGCCATCCCTCCGATCTCCTCATCCCCATGGCGCTGTCCCGGCACCTGCTCGTCGCGCCGCTCGCGGGCGTGCTCATCCGCCGGGCGGTGGCGTACTGGGTGCTGCTGCACCTGATGCGCATCCTGATCACGGTGATGGCGGCGGCGTCTGCCAGGGTGCCCGTGGCGCCCGCGGACCTGCTCCCCGGCGGCAATCCGCTGATCGTGGCGCTCACCGTGGTGCTGGGCATGGTGGAGGCGCGGCGCCGGGATGAGGACCTGTTCCTGGCCAACCTGGGCTACGGGTGGTCCACGACCGCCCTGTACCTCGTGCTCCCCGCCCTCGGGCTGGAGGCCGCGTTCACCGCCGCGCACGTTGGATGGGGAACGCTGGCGGCCTATGCGGCGCTCCCGCTCGCCGGCCTCGACGTCGTGTTCCGGTCGTGAGCGGCACGGCGGAGACGCTCCTGGCCGCGGACTGCATCGGCAAGCGGTTCGGGGAGCGCGCCGTGCTGTCCGCGGCGACGCTGGCGGCGGACCGGGGCGTGGTGACGGCGCTCGTGGGACGGAACGGCGAGGGAAAGAGCACGCTGCTGCGCATCATGGCGGGGCTGATGGCGCCGGACCACGGCGTTCTGCGCGTCCGCGGCCAGGTGTACACGCGCACGCGGCTTTCGCGGCTGGCGATGCAGGGCGTATTTCTGCTTCCCGCGGACCGCTGCACCCTCACCCGCACCCTCACGTTGCGACAGCACCTGGATGCGCTGCGGCGCCGCTTCGGCCTGCCCCCGCGCGACGAAGTGCTGCAGGAACTGCGGATCACCCACCTGCTGGACCGGGGCGTCGGCACCTACTCCGGCGGCGAGCGGCGCCGCGCGGAACTGGCGCTGGCGCTGGTACGCGCGCCGGAGTGCCTGCTGGCGGACGAACCGTTTCTGGGCATCACGCCAGCGGATACGGAGCTGTTCACCGCCGCGTTCCGCTCGCTGGCGGCACGGGGATCGGCCATCGTGCTCACCGGGCACGAGGTGCCGTTCATCTTTGCCGTCGCGGACCGGGTGACGTGGATGACGGGCGGAAGCACGCGCCCGCTCGGCGACCCGGAAACCGCCCGCCGCGACTGGCAGTTCCGCCGCGACTACCTGGGCCTCGCCGCCCGCCCCGCACGCGCCTGACCCAGGTCGAGGTGGGCGGGCCGGGAAAAAGGGACCGCTGGCGAACGAGTACACTGGAAGAGCCATTGTCCCGCCTTGGAAAGCGGCGTAACGTGATGAGCATCAACAGCGATTCTCATCCGCACGCACCTGCAATGGAACGGCTGCGTTTCATGATTACTGGAAACAATGTTTTCATTTCCTACAGCCACGCAGACGTCGACTGGCTGAACCGGCTGCGGGTACACCTCAAACCCTTGGAACGAGACGGCGTCATTTCGCTTTGGGACGACACTCGTCTCCAAGCAGGCTCGCAGTGGGAGCAAGAAATCGCGGAAGCGCTCGCTCAGGCTGATGTTGCGATCCTGATGATCAGCGCGGATTTCCTGGCGTCAGACTTCATCACCAGGAACGAGTTGCCACCATTGCTTGTCGCAGCGGAGCAACGGGGCACGCGTGTGCTACCCGTGATCATAAGCCCGTGCAGATTCGAACAGACGCCCGCACTGGCCCGCTTCCAGTCCGTGAATCCGCCCTCTGAACCTCTCGTCAAGCTCCGCCGGGCCAAGCGAGAAGCGGTGTACGTGAAGTTGAGCCGAATCATCGAACAACTGCCGCAAAGTCGGCGAGCAGAGCCGGCAGAGCTTCTCTCGACCAATCCGGTTGCGAGCGGGACGCACGACATTGCAGTGCTGTTCAGCAGATACCGTGATCCCAAAGCGGAACTGCCTACCGCGGACGGTGAACGGGAAGCGATCGCAGAGTTTTTCCTCAACAGAGGGGAGACCGATGATTTCGTACGGATCCACAGCAGGCTGCGAAGTGATCAATCGAAGCTCCAGTTTGTGAATAGACTGCTGACACAGAAGGACTTCCAGCTGGCTATGACGATCGCCTGCAACATCCAGGATGCGGGCCATCTGCAGGAGATTACCCGGCAGGTTATTCATGCGGAGGCAACGGGTCTGCCCGAGTTCCACATGCTTGTCACCGAGCTTCTGCAGCGAAATCAAGCTGAATTCCGGAAGGTACTGACCGACCTGGTGGACGCGGGCAAGGGAGACTCAGCGCTGTTCAGCGAGTTGGCTGGAACAATGACGAATATGGCCGAAGCGAGGAAGGTAGCCGAATCTCTTGTGCAGAGACGCAGGGAATTAAGCCAAGGGCTACCACTTCTTGTGGGACTGATCGGCAGTCAAAATCGAGCTGAGCTTAGGAAGCTTGCGGTGACCTTCGTTCACAATGGCCTGCAACGCGGCGCCCTTTTTTATGATGCCCTGACGATCCTCGCAGCTGAAAACCAGCGCGAAGCGGAGAAGGTCCTGCAGGTCCTTATTGTCGTGGATCGAGAGCGCTACGAAGAAATTCTAGCCTCGGGGATCATTACGCAGGATGAGATACTCAAACGCCTTCGCTCGCTCGAGTAGCGGCCTTGGCCATTTCGGGCGGGCCAAAGCTCCCCGATCAATCGAACGGATGCCAATGAAAATTGCAGGGTGGGTCAGCCCGGCGGCTGTGGGTGCCCGGCCTTGCTTTGGGGAGTTGCACGACGGGAAGGCGCGTGCTAACTCCTTTTCGCCCACACGTTCCGTCGCCCGCGTGACCACCGCGTGATGCCCGCAAACACCATCCCGAGCCATCATTCCTGGCCCATTCTGCTCGTTCTGGCCGCCGTCCCGCTGGGGGGGTGCGGCGATTCATCGACGGGCCCCGCTCCCATCGCCAGCCTCGCGCCCGCCGACACGGTGCGCGTAACGACGTTCGGCGACTCCAACACCGACATGGCGTGGAGCTTCGCCGAGCCGCACGTCCTGGCGCGCTCATACGTGTCCGACGCACCGCCGCGCCCGTCCGCCGCGGCGGGCAACCACGGCGAGCAGCTGGCCGGACGCATGGAGTTGCGCTGGCGCGCCCTTCAGCCAATGCCGATCCGGGTGGTGAACCATGGCATCACCGGCACCACCACGGGGGGCGGCGACCACGGCGGTCCCGACCGCAACGGCAACGGTTCGCCCAACGCGCGCGCGATGGTGAACGGCATCACCCGTTTCCAGGCCGAGGTGCTGGGGATGGGCGCCCCGTGGTCCGGCGGGGAGCCGTTCGGCACCGCGTTTCCGCAGGGCGGCATTGTCCGTGTGAACGCGTACGTTCCCGACTCTACTGACTTTGCGTACGTCTCGCTGGGAACCAACGATTTCGGCAGCGGGATCGCGCCCGCGCGCACGATTCAGAATCTGGAGTGGATGATGGATCAGTGGATGGCGGCCGGGCACGCCGCCGACCACCTGGTTCTGACCACGCTGGCGCCCCGCCCGGGCCTTGAACAGGGCGACGCGATCGCGGAAGTCAACGCCGGCATCCGCGAGATGGCGGCCCGCACCGGGGCGGGGCTGATTGACCTGGGCGCGTTCGCGACGGCGGACGACGGGCTCAGCTGGCGCGCCCCGTGGATGCACATCGGGGACGGCGTGCACTACACCACGCCGGTACGCGACTGGATCACCGAGCAGATGGTGAGCTACATGGCCTCACGGATCCCGTCACGGAACGGCGCGGCCCCGCACCCGTGAGGACGCGCCGCCGCGGCCGTGGATGGGAATCGCGGCGCGGAACGTGAAAGGTTGGTTCAGGGTTGGGCGGGCAGATGCGCCTTCCCCGGATTCCTGAACGGATCATCGATGACAACGCAGCCCATTCTGCTGGCCGGCGGCACCGGCGACCTTGGCGGGCGCATAGCCCGGGCGCTGGTTGACCGCGGCGCGGCGGTGCGTGCGCTGGTGCGCCCCGGCGCGGCGGCGGACAAGGTGGCTCACCTGCGCGGGCTGGGCGTGGAGATCGCCGAAGCGGAGTACGACGACCCGAGGCGCTGCGCCGGGCGTGCACCGGCGCGGCATGCGTGGTGTCCGCGCTCAGCGGGCTGCGCGAGGTGATCGTGGAAGCGCAGACGCGGCTGCTGGAGGCGGCGGTGAGCGCCGGCGCACCGCGCTTCATTCCGTCGGACTTCGCCATCGACTTTACCACGCTGCCCCCCGGCTCCAACCGCAACCTGGATCTGCGGCGCGAGTTCAAGGAGCGGGTGGACCGGGCGCCCATCGCGGCGACGTCCATCATGAACGGGGCGTTCGCGGACATGCTGACCGGGGTGGCGCCCATCATCCTGTTCAAGCGCAGGCGGATTCTGTACTGGCAGGATGCCGATCAGCGGATGGATTTCACCACCAAGGACGACGTGGCCGCCTATACCGCCGCTGCCGCGCTCGATCCGTCCACGCCGCGCATCCTGCGCATCGCGGGGGACCAGGTGAGCGCGCGCGAGCTGGCCGCGCTCATGACGGACATCACCGGCGAGCGGTTCCGGCTGTTCCGCGCGGGCGGGCTGGGGCTGCTGGGCGTGCTGATCAAGGTTGCGCGCACCGTGGCACCGCAGCCGGACGAAATCTATCCGCCGTGGCAGGGCATGCAGTACATGTACAACATGTACAGCGGCCTGGGGGCCTTTCGTTCGCTGGACAACGGCCGCTACCCGGAACTGCGGTGGACGAACGCGCGCGACGTGCTCACCCGCCACTGACCGCTGTCCCTGAAAACATCGACACCCCCGGCGAGACGGACTCGCCGGGGGTGTTTTGATCGTCATCCAGGAACGGCTGCCAAGGGTCACGCGCCGCGGCGGAGGACGGAGCCGAACTCCTCCGTGACCTCCGTGCATCCTCCGTGGCCTCCGTGTGAAACGGCAGTTCCTCCCGATGCCGCGGACGAATCGGCCGAACAAAAAAGACCCGGGCCGCCAATGGCAGCCCGGGTCCTCGTTTCGTGCGATCCGCCGCTACTGCACGGATAGCGTGTAGCTGCCGTCCGCCACGTTGAAGCTGTTGGCGGCGATCACGTACGTGCCCGCGGACAGCGTGCGCGTGATGGCGGCGTCGCGGCCACCGCCGGAGTCGTTGTCCTGCGCAATCACCTGCGCATCGGACGACAGCAGGAACAGGTAGGCATCGAACGCCGACGAGCGCAGGGTGATGGTGACCGTGCGCGTGGACGACACTGTAAAGGCGTAGAAGTCGAAGTGCGTTCCGTCGTCCAGGGCGCAGTCGCTGGTGGACAGCGTTCCCGTCGCGGTGGAGCCGATGTTGATGGCGGTGATGGGGCACTCGTCGCCATCGTCCACCGGGGGAACCACCTGAAAGCTCTGCGTGTCGAACTCGCCGCCCACCTCGGCGGTGATGGCCACCGTCCCCAGCGACACGCCCGTGAGCAGGCCCGATGCGCTGACGGTCGCCACGGACGGGTTGCTGGACGTCCACTCGATGTCGTTGCGGTTCAGCGGCTCGCCGTCGTCGTCGTACGCCGTCGCCTGAAGCTGAAGGCTCTGGCCCACGGTGACCTCGGAGTCGTCGGCCTCGATGATGACCGTGTCTACGTTGGAGCCGCTGGTGCTGCTTTCGCAGGCGGCGGCGAACGCGGTGAACGCGAGGACGCAGAACGTCCGTACTGGGGTGCGGATCTTCATGATGGAATCATCGCGGGAAGAAAGGCCGGCGGGTTATCGGCCACCAAGCGCGAAATCTGCGCCACTTCCCCGCCAAACCGGCCCCAAACCCAAGGGATGAGACCCGTCATCCCGCGCACGCCGTCCACCTCGCCACCGCCCGCCGTTCATCATCCGCCCCGTGAAGCCCCAGCCTCGGACGCGCTCGTGCCGGCCGGAAACGATCAGGAATTATCGACAGCTTTGATGATTTCCGTGTGACAATCCGGATAGACCAGCAGAACGCCCACCAGATTTCCGGATGCATCTATGATCTTGTAGACTCCAGGTTGCAGAACACACTGCGAAGCACCCGCAGCGGCGGACGAAATTTCCGCAGCCCAGGCCTGTCGCCCCGTCAGCCCCAGACCCAGCGAAACCACGGAAAGCCCGATCACGATCCTGCCGATTGTCATTCTCATGAATCTGCTTGGTAACCCGTGATGGGGACGGAAGGGTGTTGCTCCCCGGGATTCCTGCACCATCAAACAAGGCATTCTGATCGTCGGAATTGCCGCAGGCACCGTTTCAGATGCGTACGACGACGACTCGCTGGACCCCGTTTTCGTCTTCGCGGATGTACGCGGCGCGCCCGTGTGGGCTGAACGCGTCCGGAAGCCGCCAGCCAGCGAGCGTCCTCAAGTAGCGGCCGGCCGGGGTGACGATGTCGACGCCGCCGCTCTGCTCCATCGACGGTCCAGCACGCTCGATCCACAGATTTCCCGCCGCATCCACGCCCATGCGGCGGATGACCGGCATGACATCCGCGAACTCCACATCCCGCAACTCCTCGCCAACACGGCGGAGGACGGGAGCCGGGATGACGGCGCCGCGCGGGCCCACGATGCGGATTCCGCCGCTGGAGGCCAGCGACTCCCGCCAATCCATCTCGTGTTCCCGGTCGCGCGCGGTGACGCGGCGCGGTGCGATGGGCCGCTGAAGCACGCGCAGCACCCGCCCGCTCGAATCCAGAATGCGGATGGCGTACGCCGTCCCGTCCGCGACCGCGACGCCGCCGTCCGCCAGCACCGCGAAGCGGAACGACGGCGAAAAGGCCGGTCTTTCGCGAGACCCCGCGCTCCCTGCCCCACGGCCGCGGGGCGTGCTCACGCTG
This sequence comes from Longimicrobium terrae, assembly GCF_014202995.1. NCBI lineage: Bacteria > Pseudomonadati > Gemmatimonadota > Longimicrobiia > Longimicrobiales > Longimicrobiaceae > Longimicrobium > Longimicrobium terrae. The sequence continues at coordinate 10,385 of NZ_JACHIA010000025.1, read as the reverse complement.
GCCAGCGTGCGCGACGCGCCTGCGCCCGTGGGGATCCAGAGCAGCGTTTCTTCGCCGATCGCGTTCGCCCCGCCCGCCGCCGGATTGCCCATCGCGAGGCTGACCACGCCGCCGCGCGGATGGGGCGCGAGCGTCCGGCCCATCAGCGTGCCCACGCCCGGATAGCGGACCGAGCGCGCGCTTCCGTCCCGCCCGAAAATGATCAGCGCGCCGTGCCCCGCGTCGGAGACGATGACCTCGCCCGCGCGCGTGACGGCCATCTGCTGCGGAAGGGAGAACTCGCCCGGCCCCCCGCCCCGCCGCCCCAGCGTGCGCACGAACCGGCCGGCGGAGTCGAAGACGGCGACGCGCGCGTTCACGCGGTCCAGCACGTACAGGTTCTCCGCGCCGTCGAACGCCACGCCGGCCACCCCGCCGAACACGTCCGCTCCCCGCCCCTCCGCCGCGCCCACGGCATGGAGCTGCCGCGCCTCCCGGCGCAGCGCTTGGTCGCGTGCGTCCATCCTGACCACCGGCTGGGAACCCAGCGGCGCCGTTGCGACCACGAATGCGCCGGCGACTGCGGCGAGCCACATCGAAATCGTCCTCACCGTCTCCCCAGTCCTGAATCAAGGACGCCCAGCACGCGAGCACAATAGGACATAAAACATGAATAGCTGGGTCGGGACCGGTCCGCAAGATCGTTGGTCCGGACGCGCCGCACAGGTTTACGGGCACCCGCCAAACCCTGAACCAACCCTCAATACGACAGTAGTTGACGAGAGCGGTTGATTTCACTAACCGCGCATTCCATGCACCTCTTCTGTCCCACCTGCCCGATGTGCGCCCCACTCGGGCCACCGAAGCAGCAAGTGAACGCATGACGCCAGATCCGCTGCATCTGTGATACGTCGCAGATACTTAGGTTGATTGCGAAGCCGGGCCGTACCCGAAGGAATCCCGCTTGCACCCCCTTTGTGCCGGAACGCTCCCCAGTGCCGGCGCATCCTGACCCGCCGCTTGCGACTTCCCCTTCCCATCCCCGAACGAGACCGGCTCAATCCCATGCGAACCCATCGCAGTGCCTCCGCGGCCGCTCTGGCGACCGTCTGCCTGTTCGCCGCCTGCGCCACCGCGCAGGGCCCCCGCCCGGGCGGCGCGCCCGCGCCCGCCGCCGCCAACCCCTGCGCGTACCGGCCCATCAACGTCGCGCCGCGCAGCCAGGGCGGATACGGACAGGAACCCTTTCGCAACCCGCCGGAACTGCTCGCGCGCAACGGCGTGCTGACCACCGACCTGCGGGTGCAGTACACGGACAAGGCCACCACCTCCATCGGCGGCTGCCCGGTGCGGCTGCGCAGCTACAACGGCGCGCTGGTGGGCCCCACCCTGCGCGTGCGGCCGGGCGACACCATCGCCCCGCTGCTCAACAACCGCCTCCCCGCCGAAACCCCGGCCCAGGTGCGGAGCCAGTTCCTGCAGGAAGACACGGTCGCGTTCCTGGACATGCGGCCGTACTCGTTCAACACCACCAACCTGCACACGCACGGGCTGCACGTTTCGCCCAACGGCAACAGCGACAACGTGCTGCTGGCCATCCCCCCGCAGGACACCCTGCGCTACAGCATCGCGCTTCCGGCGGACCACACGCGCGGCAGTTACTGGTACCACGCGCACACCCACGGCTCCACCGCCATCCAGGTGGGGAGCGCCATGGCTGGCGCGCTGGTGGTGGAGGACGATCCCAACACCATTCCCGCCTCGCTGCGCGCCGCCAACGAGCGCGAAAAGGTGCTGGTCATCCAGACCATCCTGTACGACACGGCGGGCGAATCGGAAAACATCGCCGCCTTCTTTCCCGACGGCAGCAACAGCCCCGCGCTCTGCGCCCAGGGCTCCCCCAACTGCACCTGGCTCAGCTCCAACCGCCAGGTGACCATCAACGGGCAGATCGTCCCCGTCATCCGGATGCGGCCGGGCGAGGTGCAGCGGTGGCGGCTGGTGGACGGCTCGTTCCGCGAAACCATGGCGATCCGCCTGCAGGGCCACGCGCTGCACGAGATCGCCACGGACGGCCTGTACACCGGCCGCGTGGACACCTGGCGCGACGGCCAGCCCATCATCCTGTATCCGGGCTACCGCAGCGATGTGCTGGTGCAGGCGGGCATGCCGGGCCGCTACCAGCTGGTGGACGATTCGGCCAGCGCGGCCAAGGGGCTTCGCGGCGTGGCGGAAGACGCCAACCTGATCGCCATCCTTGAGGTTGCGGGGCCGCGCGTGCCCATGCGCCTTCCCACGACGGCGGAGATGGCGCCGCTGGCCCCGTTCGCCGGGGTGGACCTGTCCACCACCGCCACGGGCGTGCAGGAAGCCGTCTTCAAGCTCGGCAGCGGAATGCAGTCCGCCAATCCGCGCAACTCGTTCGAGATCAACTACTCCGCGTTCAACGAGAGCCGCACCCGCTACCTGGAGCTGGACAGCATCGACATGTGGTCGCTGACCACGGTGGGCGATCCCGCGGCGGTGCAGGGCGGCAACGGAATCCCGCCGCTGCCGCACGTGTTCCACATCCACATCAACCCGTTCCAGGTGTCGCGCACGGGGCCGGACGGGCGGGCGCAGTGGGTGTGGAAAGACACGCAGTTCATCCCCGGCGGCGACACGGTGACCGTGTACACGCAGTACACCGACTTCACGGGGAGCTTTGTGATCCACTGCCACATCCTGGACCACGAGGATCTGGGGATGATGGAAACGGTGGAGGTGGTAAAGGAGATGCCGCGCCCGCACCCGCGCCCGGACGGCGCGCCCGCCGGACACGCCCACGGATCGCACTGAGGCCAGGGAGAACATCACCGATGGAGCAGAACGCAACGACGCGCTGGGAGCGCGTCCGGCAGATCCTGGACACGGCCGCGGGCGCCAGCACCTCCGACTACGGCGGCGTGGGCCGGCCCTGGCACTTGACGCTCGGAGAGCTGGCGGCGGTGGAAGTCTACGGCGTCCGCATGATCGCCCCGGCCGCGAAGCCCGCCTCCGCCGCCAAGACGGGATGTGGCTGCGGATGCGCGGTCACCGCGGAGCGTCCGGACGGCGCGGTGGTGGGCGCGGAGTTCCCCGCCCACCCGGGCCGGGGCGCGGCCAGCGGCCTGGTGCGCGGCATCCGCGGCCAGGCGCCGTACGACGGGTCCGTCTTTCCGCGCCTGCCCTGGGGCGGCGCCGCGGTGGCGGACGAGGACGCGCAGTTCATCAGCGACTGGATCGACGACGGGCTCCCGGGGGACGACCGCGAGTTCTCCGTGGCCGCCACCGCGGAGGCGGAGGGCGCGGCGGGAACGGTGCGGCTGGACGCGGCGCCGGTGGAAGCCGTCATCACCCGCGTGTACGGCGCGCAGGAAGAGGCGCGCCCCGCCCCGGGCGAGCTGCGGCAGCGGGTGAACCTGGACTGCATGACGCCGCACCAGGTGGAGGAGCTGCGTACCGCGTTCCGTGAACTGTACGCGCTGAACAAGTGGCCGGCGGACCGGCGCAGCTACAACAACATCGCCCTGATTCACCAGGACCACTGCCAGCACGGGTGGGAGCGCTTTCTTCCCTGGCACCGCGTGTACCTGTACGAGTTCGAGCAGGCGCTGCAGGACGTGGTGCCCGGCATCAGCATGCCGTACTGGGACTTCACCATGCCCCAGTACCGCCCGGAGTGCCCGGACAAGGGGCAGATCATCCCCCTATCCTATCAGGCGTACCTGACCGGCGCCGCGGTGGACTGGCTGGAGTACGACGCCGACCCCGCCCTGCCGGCGGAGGTGGCGGAGCGCGTGCGCGGAATGACGGGCCGCCACTACGCCTCGCTGTTCCGGTTCTTCACCGCGATGAAGACGGAGTTCGGCGTCGCGGAGGAGTACACCCAGGGCGAGTACCGCAACCGGTTCATCGACGCGCTGATGGACGTGAACTCGCTGTGGTACCCGCTGCGCTACCCGGCCGAGTACAACAGCAACGGCAAGCCGGTCACGCTCAACCAGAAGGTGCACTACCACTATCCCACCGCGGGCGACATGGCGCAGATCATGGCGCTGCGGACGTTCCGCGACTTCGGCGGGGGGAGCCTGTACAACGACTCCTTCGGGTTTCTGGACCAGAACCCCCACAACACCATGCACCTGTGGACGGGGGGGATGAACCCGGACTATCCCGGCGCGCTGGACCCCGCGGGGGCGGCGGCGCTGGCGGGGGACGCGGGGACGTCGCGCAACCGCGCGGTGCGCGTGCAGGACCGGCGCATCCACACGCGCGAGGACATGCATGTGCAGCAGCAGTTCGGCGACATGTTCAGCAACCTGACGGCGTCGTTCGACCCGGTGTTCTGGCCCATTCACGTGAACATCGACCGCGTGTGGGCCGAGTGGCAGCAGCTGAACCCCGCCGCCAGGCCGGCGGACCTGGATTCGGTGCTGACGCCGTGGAGCTACACCATGGCGGACACGCTGGACATCTCCCGTTTCGGCTATGAGTACGTGAAGAGCACCTGCCTGATCCCGGTGGGCGCCGAGATGCCGGTGGGCCGCTTCGTCTCCCGCCCCATCACGGTGCCGGAGCCGGTGCGCAGGGGATTCCGCTCGGCGGAGGTGCGGCTGCACCGCGTGCCGCAGCTGGACCGCTCGTGCTTCGTGCGGGTGTTCCTCAACCTGCCGGACGCCAACGCCGACACGCCCATCGACCATCCGGCGTACGCCGGCTACCTGGCCATCTTCGGCCACGGCGAGTGCATTGGCGGTCCGGGGCACTGCCGCGTGCCGGAGCGGCGCCCGTTCGACCTTCGCCCGCGCAGCCACAACACGCCGCGCAACCACCGCGTCAACGTCACCCAGACCGCCGCCGACCTGGTGCGCAAAGGCGCCAGTTCGCTGCAGATCACGCTCGTCACCATCGGCGCGGACTTCTGCGAAGACAACGAGCTGCTTCGGCTGGAAAGCGTGTCGCTGAACTTTCTGGACTAGGAGGGGAAGTGCGTGAGTGCGGGGTGCGTGAGTGCGTGAGTGCGCCTCCAGCGGAGGATCCGGCCCGGTCAGCCCGCCTGACCGGTGCCGGCCACCCGCGCCGAAGCCGACCGACCGCCATCCGTCGCACTCACGCACCCCGCACTCACGCACTCACGCACTTCACTTTCGCACTTCCTTCACTTCCGCGCCCATGCCGCCCATCTACCGAATCCACCCCGCCATCGGCATCGCCCGCCTGGGGAACAGCCCGGATGGCTTCTACATCTCGCCGGAAGCGCCCGCCGCCCTCCCCATCGCTTGCGACGCGGCGGGAAACGCGCGCCTGTCGCCGGATGGCAGGACGGAGCAGACGGTCACCGCCTTCAAGGACGAAGAAGGCCGCGTAAAGCGCCAGGCCGCGCGCTTTCAGATCTACGTGTATGACGACGAAAGCCCCCAGGGACGCCCGCTGCACCTGGGCGACGGGGTGGCCGGCGGCGGCAACCAGGGCACCTTGGTGGACGTGGAGTGGCGCGTCTGGCCGGCCAACAAGAAATCGTCATGGTACGAGTTCAAGCAGCAGGAAGGCGAGCACGGCTACGCCAAGGACCACCCGCGCCGCAATCCCGGCATCAAGGGCAAGCACGCCCGCCGGCAGCTGATGATCGACCCCGGCCCGCGCACGGTGAACACGACCACGGCGCGCGCCGCCCGCTTTGACCGCGACGGCGGCAGCCAGTACGCCACCGTCTTTCCGCCCAAGCTCAAGCCGCATTCCATCGACACGCTGGGAGAGATGCGGACGGACGACGCCGGGCGCCTGATCTTTCTGGGCGGCCACGGTAACGCGGGGACGTGGAAGTACGGCGATTTCGGGCAGCCGCGCATCGACCACTACGCCAACAACGACGGCTGGTTCGACGACACCAGCGACGGGCCGGTGATGGCGCGGCTCGTCATGCAGTCCCCCGCGGCGGAGGGGTCGCTGCGCTACGTGGACGTGGAGTATCCCGCGTGGGTGATCTGCGGATATCCGGGCTACGTCCCCGAGATCCTGGACATGATCACCATGGACGAAGTGGTGGAGGACCTCAACATCCGCCAGTTCGCCACGCGCACCGACATGTACGGCCAGTCGGGCACCTTTGGCGCGCCGCAGCGGGTGAGCGAGTCCGATCCCGAGGCGCTGGCCATGTGGCGCGCGGGGCGGCTGCAGTGGAATCCGGACTACCGCCCGTGGTTCTACCGCGACATCTGGAACATCCTCTTTCGCCCGGACGAGTTCAGCTACCTGAGCGACATCCTGGGCCTGTCCAACTTTCCGCACAACCAGTCCACCCGCGGCACCTTTGACCCCGACAAGCTGGGCGTGCCGCCGGAGGTGAACTGGAAGCGCGTGCGCGAGGCCGAGGCCGCGTGCATCGAGCGGCTGCGCACGGGCGACCTGTTCGTAGAAACGCTGCAGCCCACGCTGGACGTGCTGGAAAAGCAGGCGCAGGCGGAGCTTGCCGGCGCCCGCGCACGGTCCGGCCAGGCGGCGGGGGAGATGGAGGGCGGCCTTCCCGGGCTGCTGACGGAAGACACGGCGGATGCGCTCCGGGCCGCGGTGGCGGCGTACGTGGCCGCGCTGGCGGGCGCCGCGGGCGAAGGCGGCACCGCGCGGCTCGACCCCATGACCGCGCCCGACGCGCTGGCCGAGGCGGGGACGGCGGCGCAGCCCGTGGGCGAACTGGTGGGCGAGGGCGCGGCCGCGGAGCCGGGGATGCACCCCGGCGACACGGCCGGGCTGGACGGCTGGCTGCGCGCGTTCCGGCAGGCGGGCCCGCGCCCGGAGCTGGCGGAGGCGCGCGCCCGGCTGGACGGCCGGGTGGACGAACTGCTGGCTCCGCTGGGCCAGGACCCGGCGGACGGGCGGGACGCGGGCGGGCAGCTCTTTCGCGGCGCGCCGCGGATGGCGGATGCCGCCGCGGACGGACCGGGCGCGGAGGGCGAGAACCAAGCGCGTGCGCACATGGGCGCCGGCCTGCGCACCGCGCTGCGCGACCACCTGCGCAAGCTGCACACGGGGCGGCTGCTGGAAGAGTGCCGCGAGGCCGCCATCGTGGCCAACACGCACGACCCCAACCGCGCGTACCGGCAGTTTCTGTTCGATCTGCTGCGCCCGCCCGGCGAGGAAAATCGCTTCTTCGCCGGCGGCAGCCCGGAGATGCGCACCCACAACCTGCCACTCATGCCGCTGCTGGCGGGTGACAATCCCATCAGCAACACGCTCACGTCCAAGTTTCTGCGGCTGACGGACACGCAGTACTTCCTGCTGCGGCAGTGGGCGGCGGGGCGGTTCTACAACGAAAAACGCGAAGGGTGGGGCGACCCCGACCCCTGGGCGCCGTACGCCGGCTGGGTGAACCGCACCGGGCGCGACCTGGACCGCGGCGTGTTGAGCAACATCGTGGGCGGCGCCTTCTGCCCCGGCGGCGAGGTGGGCTGGGTGATGAGGAATCCCTCCATCTACCAGCGCCCGTGGCGCATCAAGGCCGATCCCGCCTTCTACGTCTTTCAGGAGACGGCGGCGCAGAGCAACACCGGCACCGGCGCCAACGAGCCGGAGTTCACCTCGTACATCTCCAAGCCGCTGGGGCACAAGAACGACTTCGACGTGGGACTGCAGCCGGGAGACCTCACCAAGTCCATGGCGCTCCCCTGGCAGGCGGACTTCAACGAGTGCTCCACGCAGAGCATCGACGTCACCTACGCGCAGTGGAACGTGCTGTATCCCGAGAGCGACGGCGACTCGGCCATGACGCGCGGCCAGCGTATGTGGGAAACGCTGTGGTGGCCCGCGCACCGGCCCATGGACGTGTTTTCCGCCAACGGCCCGCTGAGCCCCACCGCGGACTACCAGTGGGGCGTGTGGGCCCGCGGGGTTCCGCAGACCAAGGAGGGCGACCTGAAGATGGTTACGGAGTGGTGGCGGCTGGGCTTCGTGATCCGCAACCCGTTCGCGCAGCGCAACATGCTGGGCAACATCGTGCCGCCGCCACCCATTCCGCCGTACGTGAGCACCGAATACACCCCTCGCAATCAGGAGAACGACGAATGAGCAGCCCCAACCCGTTCGTGGGAAGCTGGACCTACCGCAGCTTCTACAACGACCCGGAATTTCATCTGGACAAGGACGGCAACGACGACTTCAACGTGCTGCAGCTGGGCTTCGGCACGCTGGTGATCGAGGAGGGCGGGCCGGAGATCCTGGCCGGCACCATCGGCGGGGACGGATGGTCGCTGGCGCTGCAGGGCTCCATGGCGCCCGGCAACCCGGGACAGGTGCGCTTTCAGGGCAAGGGCGTCATCGGCGGCAACGAGTGGATCTACGACTACATCGGGTGGCTGGTGCCGGCGTGGCCCAACGGCGTGCAGCAGCGCCGCGCCATCGTGGGCTCCATCGTCCGCACCATCCCGCACCCCTCCAGCGGGGGCGGAATCTCGCCCGCCGGCGTGGTGGGATCGTGGTACGCCGTGCTGCAGGACTGATGGTGCGGGAACGTGTGGATGTGGCGATCGCCGGAGGCGGCCCCGCGGGGTGCGCGGCGGCGATCACGCTGCGCGCCCACGCGCCCGGCCTGTCCGTCGCGCTCATGGAGGCGTCGGACTACGCCGGGCCGCGCGTGGGCGAAACGCTGCCGCCGCCCGCCACGGAGATCCTGGAGCACCTGGGCGTGGCGGAGGCGTTCGCCGGGCAGTGCCATCACCCGGCGTACGGAACCGCCGCGGCGTGGGGCTCGGAGCGGGCGCATGAGAACGACTTCGTGTTCCACGTGCGGCAGGTGGGATGGCACCTGGACCGCGGCGCGTTCGACGCGATGCTGGCGGACCGCGCGGAGGCGGCGGGCGTTCGCGTGCTGCGCGGGGCGCGGGTGGCGGAGGCGGCGCGTACGGAGGATGGATGGCGATTGTCGCTGTCCACCGGGGCGGCGGTGGACGCGAGGTTCGTGATGGATGCGACTGGCGCCGGGGCCGCGCTGGCCCGGCGCGCGGGCGGCGTCCGGTCGGTCGCATTCGACCGGCTGGCGGGGTTCGTCCGCTTCTTTCGCCAGCCCGATGGAGGGACGCCGCACACCCTGGTGGAGGCGTTCGAGGATGGATGGTGGTACACGGCGCCGCTCCCGGACGGCCGCCGTGTGGTGGCGTGCATGACGGATACGGACATCGCGCGGGGGATGCGGCTGCACCGGGGCACGGCGTGGCGCGCGCTGCTGCGGAGGAGCGCGCCGCGGGTGATGGAGGCGCTGGACGGCGCCGCGGCGGAGGGCGAGCCGCTGGTCCGCGCCGCCCGCTCGCGCCGGCTGACCGCCGCCGCGGGGGAGGACTGGCTTGCCGTGGGCGACGCGGCGTCCACGTTCGACCCGCTCTCGTCCCAAGGGATGACCAAGGCGCTGCGGGGCGGGATCTTTGCCGCCTACGCCGCGGGCGACCTGCTGGCCCGGGGCGACGATGCGGGAATCGCGCGCTACCGCGACTTCATCCGCCGCGAGTTCGACGGCTACCTGGCGTCACGCGCCCGCTACTACGCGGACGAGCAGCGCTGGCCCGCGCACGAGTTCTGGCGCCGCCGCCACGCCCCCGTCCGCACCTCGGCGATCGCGGCCTGACCGCCGTCTCCCGCGGACCCGCCCGCCCGCTGTCCGATTCCGATCGGCCGGAGAAGGCTCTGGCCGCGCGGAAAACCGTCGTCGCGCTGCCGTCGGGGACGCGCACCCGGGCTGCCGCCGCAGTCCGCGAAGGCGTAATACCATTCACCTAAGCACCTCGACGACACGCGGGTCGATCTTCTCAGACGGCTCGCTCCGGCGCCGGACGGGGTAGCGGCTCTGCTTGCGCTTCACGCCCCGCTTTGCCTTCCGGTGGCGACGCTCGCCGACGTCCACGTCCAGAATCTCTTCCAGCACGGCTTCGTGGTGCCGCATCCACCCCCGAGGGGGGAAGGGCCGCGAAGCCCGGCAGGGTTCGGCGGACCACGTTCACCGTGTGGGTAAAGGATATCCGGTCCGGATCCCGCCCGCCCCTCAGCGCCGCCTCGTGCATCAGGCCGCGCAGAGCGAAGTGGGCCAGAAGGATTCCGTACACCTCCTGCCTGACCAGCTCTGGCGTCTGGCTCCGCAGCACCGTCCGCGCACCGCGCAGGTGCGTCTTGAACTCGTCCAGCGCGGTCTCGAACTCCCACCGCTCGTGGTACAGCGTCGCGAGTTCCTGTGCCGGCGCGGCCTCGGGGTCCAGGATCGAGGTGATGATCCGGATGTTCTCCCCGCCGCCCGAGACCCGATATTCGATCACCCGCACCGGGATCGGCTCGCCCACGGGCCCGCCCTTCGCCCGGCTGGGCTGAAAGTGGCTGAGCCACGAGCCGTCCGGCAGCCGCTTCTCCAC